>JAMPAE010000067.1 GCA_023667385.1 Ruminococcus sp. | reverse complement strand
GCAGAGTGTTACAGATATGAAAGACCACACCCAGGTAATTGATAGTGCTGTTGAAGCAACCTGCACAACAACAGGTCTCACAGAGGGCAAGCACTGCGCAGTTTGCAAAACTGTTCTTGTTGAGCAGAATGTTGTTCCGATGAAAGATCACACTCCGGGTAATGCAGTCAAAGAGAATGAAATTCCTGCAACCTGCGAAAAAGAGGGCTCATGTGATGATGTGGTTTACTGCACGGAGTGCAAAACTGAGCTCAGCAGAAAGAATAACGTCATTGCAAAAACAGAACACAGCTACGTTTCAAAAACAATTGCACCCATTTGCGAAGCGGATGGTTATACTGTTCATACTTGCTCAGTTTGCGGTAACAGCTATACCGACGGAGAGGTTAAAGCAACCGGACATAATGACAATGACGGCGACGGCTATTGCGATAACTGCAACAAACTTCTCAACGAAAATCCATCGGAAAATTGTTCATGTATGTGTCACAAAACAGGCTTTGTCGGCATGATTTATAAGCTGATCCGCATTTTCTGGAAGCTTTTCAAAATGAAACAGATTTGCGATTGCGGAGCTGTGCATTATTGATAAAAAATTCTCGGTCGGTTTGCATTTGCAGCCGACCGGGGACGATTTTTAATGAAACATTAGGAGGAAAAAGGAATGTCAAAAAAATTGAAACAATTGTTGGCATCAATGCTTGTGGTGCTGATGCTGCTGACAAGTGCACCGCTCAGCGGAGTTGCCGATTACCTTGGTTTGCCAAAAGCACAGGCACTCAATTATCCTTATAGTGCCGGCGCTGCTGCGGAATATGCAAAGCAGTGGTGGAACGGAAGAAACACTGCAATTTGGTCGGACTATGATCTTTGGGGCGGTGACTGCGCCAACTTTGTTTGTCAGTCACTTTATGCCGGGGGAATACCGATGACACCAAATTGGTATTTTCATAAAAGAATAGGACGCAATGAACACGCATATACAACAGAAAGAACAGAGAGCTTCACTGTTGTTTCAAAAATGAGCAACTATCTGTGCTCAATCGGCGGTCAGTATATCGAATATCCGTCTGCTTCACAGGTTTCAATCGGTGATGTTATGATTTATAACTGGAGCAATGACGGAGTTTGGGATCACTGCGGAATATGTACCGATATTATAAACGGTGTTCCGCAGATTGCATGCCACACAAGCAACAGCCTTGACACAAACTGGGTTAAGGGTGCTTACAAATGGGCGGTCATCAAAATGGGCGGCGCAACCTGCACAAATTCTGCACCGTCTTATGATGTTTATATCGTCACAAACCAAAATAATATTTATCAAAGAAAAGAACCGTATGCTTGGGCGGAAAGAACTTACAGCTCAATATATAATGATTATATTCTTCATGTTGTGGAAACAAGATACGATTCTAACGGTACTCTTTGGGGCTATTGCAAGGTTAAAGGCGTTGATGGTTGGGCTAATCTTTCAGGCAACGCAAGTTACATAACCCACGTAAACAGATATGAAATCAACCACGCAATGGGTTCGTGGAGAGTTGTGGTTGAACCAACCTGCACAACAGTTGGCGTTGAGGAAAGAGTTTGCTCAAAATGCGGCTACACGGAAAGACGTAATATGTCAATTGGCGGCAAGCACAGGAACATTATCGAAGCGGACTGTTTAAATCCGTCATATTGCACTGCCTGCGGAAAAGTAATCGGTGATCCGCTTGGCCATGATTTTGGTGATTGGGTATATGACATTGCTCCAACCTGCACGGAGGGCGGAACAGAAAAAAGGATCTGCTCACGCTGCGGTTACACTGAAAGCAGAGATGTTGATGCATTGGGGCATGATTATGCTGTTGGCGTCACCGGACCGAATTGTACGAATACAGGCACCTATACATATACTTGCTCAAGATGCGGCGACAGTTATGTAGGCTATCAGGATGAAAACAACACGTGGTCAGATTGGACAACCGATAAACTTGACTTGCCCGCTGACAAGGTGAAAACAAAAACACAATACAGATCAAGAACAAAAGAAACATCAACATCTTCATCTTCAACCAAAAACGGCTGGACACTTTATGATACGACATATGTCTGGAGCAATTACGGCAACTGGAGCGGTTGGCAGGACGGCTATGTTTCATCAAGTGACTCAAGAAAAGTTGAAACACGTAATGTTACGATGTATAACTATTATCATTATAGACTTGATAAGGGTAATAATGGACAGGACGTTTCATCAGTTCCCATGAATAAGACTGATTATAATAATATGCTAGATAAGTATGGATTTTCGTGGAAAAAAGCGGCTTCGGAAGAATATCACACGATCTCATTGGATTACGAATTAGGAAGAGACCCGAATCTGAATTATGTCGCAGGTGATTGGAATGTACCATGTTATATTGGATATAATACAGGTCATGAATATTGCGGTGTAGATAATTGGACTGTAAAAGATTGTAACTGGTTTCAACAAAGCAATTATATAACAAACAAAACCCAATATCGCTATGCCGACCGTAATAAAATCTATACCTACCATTTCTATAAGTGGAATCCGTGGTCTGCATGGCAGGATGAGAAAATCAAAGGAAATGACCTCACTGAAACAGAAAGCCGCACCGTCTATAGCTATGATCTCAAGGCTCTCGGACATCTTCCCGTTTTAAGTGATGAGAAGAATTACTATGAAAACGATGTTGAAGTTGCATATTCCGAAACAGGCGATTACGGCAAGTGCTTCTGGCGTGGTGAATATTGTCAGCGTGAGGGCTGCGGTGTTCACCTTAACACAGAATATGCAAATCATTCATTCCCCGTGTTTGATCCGGACAATATTGATGAATCCGTGTGGACACTTGCAGAGGAAAGCACTGACGATCTTGTCCTTTACAAAGCCTACTGCACTGAGGGCTGCGGATGCTATGTTATTCAAGGTCACAAATTTATAATAAAGGTTGTTCCGCCAACCTGCTGTGAAGATGGATATACACTTCACACATGTGAATTTCACGGAGAAGAATATATCACTGACAAAGTTCCCGCTTTAGGACACGAGTGTGACGAGCAATGGGAAATTATAAAGTATCCGACCTGCACCGAAGCAGGAGAACAGAAAAGTCACTGCGTTCGCTTTGACAACGGTGAAACCTGTGATAAGGTTTATACAAAACCAATTCTTCCTATCGGTCACAAACTCACAAAAACAGATGCTGTTCCTGCAACCTGCATTGAGGACGGAAACACCGAGTATTACTATTGCGAGAATTGCAACAAGTACTTTTCAGACGCAGACGGCGAAACAGAAATTGAGAAAAACTCATGGATAATCGTCAAGCTCGGTCATGAGCTTTATGAGCATGATGACTATGATGAAAACGGCAAACGTGGCTGGTATTTCTTTGATTGCAACACCGACGAACGTGACTGTCAGCGTGATGGCTGCACATATAGCGAATACCGCTATGAAAGAAATAACCATAAGTTTGAAGTTGTTAAAATAGTAGATCCTACCTGCACAATGGATGGATTTACAGAATATGAATGCTCAATATGTCAATTGATACACTTTGAATCTGTTGAGCCGCTTGGACACATTGAGGGTGAAACAACAGTTGTTTTGCCGACTTGCACGGAAGACGGCTGGTCGCAGTGGACTTGTCAGCGTAAGGGCTGCAAGGAAGAATATGCAGACGGCACAGAGGGTCCGCACATTGAGCGATTCAAATTTGTTGATGCAACAGGTCATGCACTCTCTCCGAACGATGATGAATATGAAACCTCCGATGACAAAATGGAGCTTATTGGTTCTGTTCCAAATGAATGCGGAGAGGGAACAATTGATACATACCGGTGTACACATATAAATAACGGTGTTCGCTGTGATTATACTGTTGTTATCGGAGAATTTATTGATCATGATTGGGGTCCATGGAAAATTACACCGCCGAAATGCGAAATAATCGGCAAAAAAGAACGTGAGTGCAGAAGATGCCATGCAATGGAAACTGAAATAATAGATGTACTTGAGCATGACTATCAGCCGGTGGAAATTGTTCCGCCAACCTGCACCGAAAACGGATATACGCTTTATGTTTGCCAAAATGACCCTGCACATTGGTATAAGGGAGATTTTGTTCCTGCAACAGGTCACGATTGGGGTGAGTGGAAAATAGTAATGGCCGCAACCTGTACGGAAGACGGCGAAAAACAGCGTGTTTGCAAAAATGACGCTGCTCATATTGAAACAGAAACAATATCTCACTTTGGTCACAAATGGGATGATGGCGTGATTGCTCCTGATTCCGATTGTGTTAACCATGGTGTAAAAACATATACTTGTCAGAATGACGCATCTCACACAAAAACAGAAGAAGTTCCGCTTGACCCTGATAAGCATATCGGCACAACATATATAAAAAATGAGAAAGAAGCAACCTGCCTTGAAGATGGTTACACCGGTGATACTTACTGCAAAGGCTGCAATGTGTTGCTGAAAAAAGGCGAACCGATTCCTGCAACAGGTCATGACTGGGGTGAGTGGAAAGTTGTTACGCCTGCCGAATGCGAAAAGAACGGACTTGAAAGACGCACTTGTGCAAATGATGCAAGCCATGTTGATGAAAGAGAAGTTGTTGCCTTATGTCATGAATGGGGTGAAACCACATACACCTGGAGCGAAGACAACACAACCTGCACAGCATTCAAGCCATGTAACCGAGATTATGAACATGACCTTGAAGAAAAAGTTGAAGTTGAAATTTCAATTGTTGATTCAACCTGTGAAAAAGACGGTCAGAAAACCTATACGGCAACATTTGAAAATGAAGCGTTCAGCAAGCAGACTAAGACGGAAATCATTAATAAAAAGGGTCACGACATGGGTGATAACTGGTATGTATATACAGAACCAACCTATGACAAAGAGGGAGAAGAGCGAAACTACTGTCAGCGTAATGGCTGTGATTATTATGAACATAAACCAATAGCAAAGCTGAAATACAAAATTACTTTTGTTGTTGTGAATGATGATTCAAGTGAAAAGCTTGTTAAATCAGTTGAATATGAAAAAGGTACGCAAAACATTTCTGCTCCCGCTGTACCATCTAAGGATGGCTTTGTTGGCACGTGGGAGGATTACGAGCTTAACAGTGCTCCTGAAATAAAGGTCAAAGCGGTTTATGAGCCAAAAAGTTCAGATAATACAGCAGAACTTGAAACTGACAAAACGGCTGAATACGATGAAAAAACGGGCGTTGCAACAATTGAGCTGAATGCATTTGCAAAAGCTCATGATGTATATTCAAATATGCTCAGCGGTACTCCGCTTGACATCATTCTTGTTGTTGACCAATCCAGAAGCATGGCATGGGAGATGGGCAAAAATGACGTTGTTGCCAAGCCTGAATCAAAATCCAGGAAAGGAAACCTCAAAAAGGTTGCAACCGACTTTGTAAACACCGTTTATGATAATGCAGTAAGCACCGGAAAAGACCACAGAATTTCTGTTGTTGGCTTTGCAAGCGCTTCTAATCTCGGCTATGAAAACACCGGACTGCGAACACCGAACAGTGATTTAATCAGATATGACAAAATCAAAAACAATCAATACCGTGATTCGCTTATGTCTGTTCAAAGCTCGAAAAATGTGATTCTGGAAGCAATCAATAAAATTGAGTCAAACGGTGCAACTGCTGCCGAGCTTGGACTTGAAATGGCTGCAAATGTTTTTGCCAACAACAAAATCAACACAGCCGAAAGGAAACGCCTTGTCATTTTCCTCACAGACGGTACACCGACACATGGCTCAAACTTTGACAATGATGTTGCAAACAAAGCAATCAACGAGTCAAACAAGCTTAAAACGGTTTATGAGGCAACCGTTTACAGTGTTGGAATCACAAGTGAGGCAAATCCTGCTGATAACAAAGAATCTTTCAATAAATTCCTGCACAGGGTATCATCAAACTATAAAAATTCCACAGCGCTTAATAACGGTGAAGGCAGCATCAATGACGGTTATTACATTTCTGCAACCAACACTGAAGTGCTCCAAAACATATTTAACGATATTTATTACAGAACAATCAAGAAAACAGTCCCGTTTGATAATGTAACCTTCCATGACACCATTTCTGAATATTTCACGCTCACAACCGAGCAGGAAAATGAGCTTCGTGAAAATCTCAAAAAAGATTATGGCTTAACGTCGGATGATATTACAATTATCAGAAACGATGACGGAACAACAACGCTTGAAGTTCGTGATGTTAACACAAAGAAAGTTTATAATTCGGCAAATGTGATGACAGGCTATGGTGCAAGCATTAGGTTCAATGTGACAGCAAATGAAAAGGCACTGAATGCAGGCATCTATGACACAAATACTGATGATGCTTATCTTGAAATCAGTGAAAACAAGGCTGCTGAATTTGAAATTCCGCAAATCACAATCAATTCATCAAGAAACATTGTGAAGTTCAACATTGGAGATGAAACATACTCAATTTCTCAGGTTGACATGGGTGATTTAATCGTTGCACCTGACATTGATTATGCTCATTGGAACATTGGTGAAAATGAAGTTGTGACAAAGAGCTTCACTGAATTTAATGCGGTTCTAAGCTCAAGCGACAGATATGTTTTCTGGAATGTCGATGGTAAGGTTATTACTCACAGCTATAAGGTTGGACAGGTTATAACTCCGCCTGAAGTTGAGCCGAAAGATGACGTTTTATTTGACGGCTGGGGTGCTGAAGTACCATATAGAATGCCTGATGTAACAAGTCTTTCTTTCACTGCCGAATGGGCACATAAGCATAATTACACAGAACTTGTTGGTACTGACGGCGATTGTGAAACAGGCATAGTTAAAACATATGCTTGCTTGTGCGGCGAAACTAAAGTTGAAAGGCTTCCGGCAACAAGTCACACATATGAAGCAAGTATTCTGAATGTTAATGAAAAATCTGTTGCAACAATCAGATGTACACAGTGTGGCACTGCATCTGAAAAGACACTCATATATGCTTATAGAAACGGAACAAGGGGCGACTATCAGGAGCTCAAGCTTTATAATGCAGAGGGTGTGAGTGTTCAGCCGGACGGAAGCATCCAAATCAGGCTTCCGATTCCTGATTCGCTGAAGGGTAAAAAGAACATTGTTGTATATAGGTATGAAAACGGCAGATATGTATCTCTTTCTGCAACTGTTGAAGATGGTGCATACATTGTGTTTGTAACAGACCATTTCAGCACATATGTAATCACAACAGATGATGTTGACACGTCAACCATTGACAATGAGGGCATAATCTGCGAGATTGAGGGTCATGCATATACCGAAAGGAAAGTTGCGCCCACTTGCGAAGCAGATGGTTATACTGTTCATACCTGCTCAGTTTGCGGCAACAGCTATACCGACGGGGAGGTTAAAGCAACCGGACATACCGACAATGACGGCGACGGCTATTGCGATAACTGCAACAAGTTTCTCAAAGAAAATCC
>JAMPAE010000066.1 GCA_023667385.1 Ruminococcus sp. | reverse complement strand
AAATAAATACGGGTTGGAAGTATTGAGATTCAGCAATTTGGATGTTGATGATTGTTTTGATGGTGTGTGTATCGCTATAGATGAAAAAGTGAAAGAGAGGATAGCAAAAACAGTCTCCCTCTCTGAGGGAGTGCAGCGTTGAAAATTAGGCATAGTAAGCAATTAGGTTGCCACTCCTTCCGTCACGGCTGCGCCGTGCCACCTTCCTCAAGGAGGAAGGCTATTATGGCTCCCTCTTTGAGGGAGCTGGCAGCGAAGCTGACTGAGGGAGTTCCAACCTGATAAAGTCAATTATACGTAAATTGTGACGGTGTTTACTCCTTCCGTCACGGCTGTGCCGTGCCACCTAATCTCGGCTGCCGCCTCGGTCGGTGCTTTTGCTTCGCAAAGGTGTCCACCAGACACCCGCACCCTCAAAGAGGAAGGCTTTTAATGGCTCCCTCCGTGAGGGAGCTGTCAGCGAAGCTGACTGAGGGAGTCCATCCCTAACCGTCAACATTCACAAACAAGCATTAATTTTTTTTTGCAATTGCGACAAATTCGGTTGAATGAAAAATAAAATCTGCGGATGATATTGACTTTATTGATTTTTTGATGATATACTGTTACTAACTAAAAGTAGCCTATTATGCCTTTGTGCGCTCTTTTTGCGGTTTGACGGGAACGATTGAGGTCAACAATCGGTTGAACTGCTTGGGGCGAGAGGGCGTTTTTGGCGCTTTCGTGGGGCACAATTTTTTGCAAAGTGTTTCACGTGTTCAGATTAAATTTTCTAAAGGAGGAAAATTTTATGAAAAAGCAATTCAAAAAATCGCTTTCACTTTTCATGGCAGTGCTCATGCTCATGTCATGTTGGGTGTTCTTTGCGCCTGAAAAGGCTGAGGCGGTAACTTCAACTAACTATAGTCTCCGTATGGATATTTGGGTAGAAAAAGGTGCTAATAGTGACACTACAGCTCAAATTGCCTATGGTTATGTGACTAATAACGGTAAGGGAACTTATGTAAACAAATCTTCATGGATAGATATAAAAGGCGACATGGGAACAGCCGATAAGAAAATGAAACATACTGAAATAACAGGTATACCCGGATTTCCTGTTTATGTAAGACTTCAGGTAAAAAATGCACGTCAAATTCTAGGCATGGGAGATAAAATTGCATTACACGTAAAAGGTATATCTGTCAGCGGTGTTGATGTTATAGGTTCCAAAGACTGGGCAGAAGCTCCGAACATTGAAGGTAACAGACCAAACAGTACTGACAAATGGAATGGTAAGGCTGAACCTTCAGGTAATAACACATGGGATTTCACATGGAAAGCAACCGGTTTTTCTACCACAATCAAGAGTGGTTCAGAAGCCAATATTGGCGGTTGGACATATCCTAAAGCAAATGCTGTTGTTTTTGATCAGAATCCGTCAGATGTCACACTTAACACAAGCGGAAACACAACAACAACATTCCAAACTCATCTTAATGACCAATACGGCGTAAGGGTAAGCAGTGATGCATCAACTTATTCTAAGACTGCTTCAATTTCTGCATCGAATCGCAGTTACACAACCGGTTGTTCAGCAGCTTACGGAACAGCCAAAAATGACGGGTATGATTCGGGCACAGTTACAATGACCCAAAGTGCAAGAATCCTTAATACTTATGACACAAATACATTAACGCTTAAGGCAAGCTATACTTTTAACGGTGTAACTAAAGAGGGAACAAAAACTTTCACAGTTACCGACCCACAGTATGCCTTCACACTTGACCCGAACGGCGGTCGAATCAAGCACAGCAATGATTGGTTTGATGCTTCAAATGTAGGCAATAGCAAATATACGAAATATTACGGTAATACTTTGACTTCAACTCAGATTCCGTCAGTTCCGTCCGGCGGCGACAGAGAAGGCTATGAGCTGATTGGTATGTATCCGGATAAGGCAAAGGATGACAACTTTGACCTTACAAAGCCGGTTGCAGGCTCAGGCAGTTACACAGGTCAGCTCACAACTTCAACACAGATTGAATCAAATAAAACATGGTATGCCGCATGGTGGGCAAAGAATGTTGACGTTGAGTTCAGAACCGAAGATAATCAGATTGTTGCAACATATAAAAACGGCAGCAAATATGATCAAACAGATACGCACGGAGCCGCCGCACTTGAGATACTCAAAAACATGGGACTTGAAACAGTCAAGAGTGGTTCATTCAACGGCAACTTCTCACGCTGGGTTGTCAAAGAGGCTTATGACTTCAGCGGCAATGACCGCAACCTTGCAGGCACACCGATTGATCAGGCAACACTCAAGGGCAAGACTGTTTTTGTTCCTGAATATACATACGGCAAGAACAATTACACTGTTAAATTCCTCGGTCAGACAGGTAAAATCCTCAGTGAACAGAAATATCTTTACAAGGCTGAGCCGACACTTCCGAATGCTGAGTCAAAGGCAACCGATGCACAATTTGAATATAAATGGCTCGGCTGGGCAGTTCGTCCGACAGAGGATACAACAAAATATGTATATTTTGTTGACTCAAACGGCTTCGACTCAAACGGCGAAGCAATTGCAACAGTTAAAGACTTCCGTGTCAGAAATGATGTAACATATGTTCAGGTTTTTGAAAAGAAATATCGTGAATATACTGTTACTTATAAGGAAAAGAGAGGTAAGACCACAACTTTCACAGGCCTTCATTATGATGACCCTGTCACAGCACCTGAAGCTGAAACAAACTTCATTTTAAATGACAGAAGATGGAAGTTTGAAAGATGGGAATTTGTTGCACAGGGCGATGACAAATCACTGCTCAACGGCAAATGCCGAGGCAATGCAACTTATGAAGCTGTTTACAGAGATGAAGACATTAAATTCCAAATTCGTTTCTTCGATCACACCAGTGACGAAACAGGCAGACCGCTTAACTCAATCACTGAATATGCAAAGGGTGCAACAGTCACACAGCCCACAAACATTCTGCGTGTTTATCGTGACGATTTCAATGAATACAGATTCATTGACTGGGAGACTCCGTTTAACCCGGTTGCAGAAGATGACGTTGACTATTATGCATATTATCAGGCATATCCGCTTTATACCGTTAACTATTATAACGGTGATGAACTGATTGAGGGTGCAACGCTCAGAGAGCCTGCCGGAACCAACATCACCAAGGCTTATGTTGGCGAAACCCCAACCAAAGAGGATGACAAGTACGCAACGAACTATGTATTCAAGGGTTGGGCAGATGCTGACGACAAAACTTACACCACTCTCGGCGAGGGTGATCTTGATCTTTATGCACAGTTTGATTGTGATGTAACAAAATACACAGTTGAATTTAAGGATGACGACGGTTCAACAATTTCATCAAAAGAATATAAATATCTTGAAGAAATTGACGTTCCCGAAAATCCAACAAAAGCAGAAGATAACACTTACACCTATGAGTTCAGAAGTTGGGACAGCGAAGTAAATCCGCTTTGCGAGGATTCAATCACCTACACTGCAACTTATAAGAGAACCTATAAATATTACACTGTTGAATGGCTCAACGAAAAGGGCGAAGTTGCCAACACGCAGAAGTATATTTATAACGAAAGAATCAATCCTCCGATTGCACCTGCAACGGAAAAGGTTTCAACAGATCCGAACTACACATATGTGTTTGACGCTTGGGTAAATGTTGCCGACACAACAGACAAGTTTGTTCGTGGTGACAGAATCACGGGCGATGCACAGTATAAGGCAACATATAAGCTTGAAGCAAACATCTGCAAGGTTGAGCTTTATGCAGAAGACGGCAAGACGAGCCTCGGCAAGGTTGAGGTACCTTACGGCACTGACGCAGCAGGATTTTTGAATGTTGCATCTGCTCCAAACAAAAACACAACCGCTGATGAGCACTACAATTTCTCAGGTTGGGTAACCCTTGACGGTGCACCGCTCAACACGGTTACCGGTGACATGAAAGTTAAGGCAACCTACACCGGCGCCGAGCACACATTCATGCTTGACAGTTACAAGGTTGCTCCAACATTCTTCGAGTCAGGCATTGCAAATTGGGCTTGCTCAGCTTGCGGCTTTGAAAAAACAGAAGCGGTTGCTCCGCTTAACGATCATGTTGCTCCAACAGCAAAGCTTTATGTCAGAAACATGACTTGGGAAACACCTGACGATGACCATGATTATTCAGAAGCAAAACCGGTTGCTCCGTCAAATATGTTCATCATCAACACCATTGACAGCGCTGAAAGAGATAAGCTCAATCCGCTCGGTACAGGCAGCGGTGTTGACACCATCAGCTATTCAATTCAGCAGAACAACGTTGACCCGAGCAGCATTTCAGATTGGAACACATGGTATTCATACGATAATCTTCTTGAAGAAAGAAAAGGCAAAGAAGCCAACGTTACAGCTAAGCTGGAAGATGTTATTGCTGACTTTGAAAATACGAAAATCGGCAATGGCGATGAATTTATCATCTATGGTAAAATTGTTGACCGTCTCGGCAATGAGACCTATATTAATTCCGATCTTCTTATTTATGACACGGAAGCACCGGAAGTCAGCGTAACAAGCGACTGCCAGAATGGCAGCAAGCACTGCATCGAAGCAACAGTTAAAGTTAAGATGACAAATGACATTTCATCGGTTAAACTCAACGGTGAAGAAATCAAGCTCAGCAGACTTGGTGAAATAACTATTGATAAAGCCGGTCTTTATCAGGTTGCAGTTACCGACTTTGCAGGCAACACCACAAGAGAAACATTTGAAATCATTGGTGATCACACTAAATCTGATCCAATCAGAACAGCAGCAACCTGTGAAGCTGCGGGTTCAGTGAAGGTTGTTTGCACACTTTGCAACGAAGAACTTGAAAACAAAACAATTCATGCACTCGATCATGATTACAAAGTAGTTGTTATTGAACCAACCTGTGACGAAGCCGGCAAAACAACAAAGGTTTGCAGACGTTGCGGCAAAACTGTTGACGTTGAAGGCTCAGAAGTTCCTGCATTAGGTCACAACCTCGTTGAAAACAAACTTCTCAGAAAAGACGGAACCTGTCAGGAAAAGGGTAAATCGGTTTGGGAATGCACACGCTGCACATATTCTGAAGTAAAAGAAGATGAAAAGATCGATCCGAACGCACACGTATTCTATCGTGAGAAACAGACCAAAGACCCAACCTGCACCGAAAAAGGCGAAATCACACATCAGTGTAAATATTGCGGTGAGGTTATCAAGGTTAAAGACGTTGATGCTCTCGGTCATGACGATGGCAAGTGGACAGTAAAAGTTGCACCGACCTGCACAAAAGAAGGTACGGAAGAGCTTCTCTGCACAAGAGATAACTTCCTGCTTGACACAAGAGAAGTTGCTGCACTCGGACACAGTTGGAAGCTGACAAAGGAAGTTGACCCAACAGAAGAAGCAGCAGGCTACAAGGAGTATACTTGCTCGGTTTGCGGTGAAACAAAGACAGAAGAAGGCAGCGGACCGCTCGTTAAGCATACATTCACATTCGTTGACGAAGACGGTAAAGAAATTGTTAAGCTTGTTAAGCTTCAGGGTGAAACAATCACAATAGCTGATGTTCCTGCTCAGTCAAAACCTGCAACTGATACTTATAAGTATACATTTGAAGGCTGGGTTGACGAAAACGGCAAGGCTGTTCAGTTCCCGATTACATCAAGTGACAAAGACATGACAATTTCACCGAAATTCACTGCTGATTATGTAAGCTACACCGTAACTTTCTATAAAGAAGACGGCATAACTCAGTATAACAACAAGGTTGGCTATCTCCATAATGACAAAACTCCTGCTTATGTTCTTCCGACAACAGGTCCTGACAAGGAATCAGACAGCAAGTTTGATTATAAGTTCGCAGGCTGGTCAACAGACGGAACAAAGAAAAATGTTGTAACAGAAGTTAAGAAGTTCACTTCTAATATGTCTTTCATTGCAGTTTATGATGCTATACCGAGAGTATACAACGTAGTATTTGCTTATGACAAAGAAAACGTAATTAAGACTTATAAGGTTCCTGCAGGCACAGATGCAACAAATCTCTTTGTTGCTGAAACTGATGCAGAAAAACCGACTAAGGCTAAAGACGAGCTTAAACATTACACATTTGACGGATGGGTAACATACAACTCAGCAAAACTTGATAACATCCAGCAGGATACACTTGTCTTTGCAACATTCAAGGGTGAAGATCATGTTTATAAAAATTATAAGCCGGATAAAGTGCAAACAGTTGTCTGCACAACTGAAGGTACAAAAATCGGTACCTGCGAATGCGGCGCAACAAATGAAATAGTTACCGATCCGATGTTGCCGCACAATTGGGGTACTCCCGATGCAAATGGTGTAATCAAATGTCAGAACGAAGGCTGCACAGCCACGATGCATGATGAAAGAACATTTACCGTAACTTTCTATGATGAAAACGGCATAACAGTTATCAAGACAATTGATTACATCAAGTACGGTGAGGACATTTCAACAAGAATCCCCACTCCGACAAAGGCAGCCACTAACGAGTTTACCTATGACTTTGCAGGTTGGACAGATAAGGACGGCAAGAAAGTTGATGTTGTTAATAATGTTACTGCTAATGCAGAATATTACGCAACCTACACCAAAACTGCAAGACGTTACACTGTAATTTTTGCTTACGACAGCAAGAATGTTATCACAACCTATCCGGATCAGCCGTATATGGCAGACTTCACCAAGATTTACAACTTGCCGGCTCCGGAAAAGAAGGAAACCGATGACTACGGTCACTATGAATTTGCAGGCTGGTCAAACAGAGGCCTCAATGAAGAACACAAGAGCATCTATTTTGAAGCTATCTTCAGAAAGGTTGACCACACTTACACAACGGCTGAAACAGGTGCAACCTGCACAAACGGCGCAGGCACAACCTACACCTGCACAACCTGCGGTTATAACTACACCAAGGCAACAGGTGCAGCACTTGGCCACATCTGGACAATAAGCAACAGAGTTGAACCGACCTACAACAAGGAAGGCTACATTGAATCAATCTGCACACGCTGCGGCGAAACAAAGAGAGAGAAGCTTCCGATTATCCCGACAATTATCGCTGAAATTTTTGTTAAAGACAGAGATAATCACGGCATTGAGGGCGTTAAGGTTACTCTTGTTGACATCAAGTCAGGCGAGTTCATTGCTTCTGCAACAACAGGTTCAGACGGTATCGCAAAATTGAGAATTCCGTCAGCAACAACCTACACAATCATTCTTCAGGGCAATGATATGCAGGATTATATCGGCTCAATCACAATTCAGCCGGATGGTAAACCAAGCCTAGACTGGGATGGAGTTCGAATTGAAGTTTCACGTTGCACCTGCACCTGCCACAGAGACGGCGCATGGGCTAACATCTTCAGATTCTTCCACAAGATTATTAAGCTCTTTGCAGGCAAATACAAATGCTGCAACAACCCCGACCCAAGATACGGCTAATAGCACAAACAACATTAAACCGCTCACCTTTTTGGTGGGCGGTTTTTGCTATTGAGGTAAGACTTGAAGAAAAAAAGTATTAC
>JAMPAE010000065.1 GCA_023667385.1 Ruminococcus sp. | reverse complement strand
GCCGACACAGTGAAATATGCAATAATGGCTATATCAATGTCGCTTATCGGTATGCCGTTGTTTGCAATGTCATCATTTAAGGTAAAGGAAAGAATTGTACTTCCCAACACCCAAAAAAGAGCGCCGGGTGAGCCGTCAACTCTTTCAAGAATTTTTCATTGCAAGCCGCTTGTGCTTGTTGTTCTTTCAGGTATTCTCAGCTTTGGTCGTTATATGCTTCAGGCGGCAGCTCCTCACGTTGCTCGCTATGCCGGTTTCTACATCGGAATCGACCCTGCAACTGCAACTGTCAAAGACATAAACTCAAACATTTCAACGGTTCAGTTGGTTATTCAGGTCTGCGCCGCAATCGGAATGTTTGGTTCAATGCTCTTCATGCCAAAGCTTTTCAAAAAGTTTGAATATCGCTCACTTATGATAGTCTCATGTCTTATCGGCTTTGCCTCAAGTGTTGTTACACTTGTTGTTGGCTGGTTCACTCACAATCTTTTCATTTGCATTCCGTTCATGATTATTTCCAGCATTCCGCTTGGTGTTATCAATGTTGTTTCAGGTGCAATGGTTTGCGATTGTTTGGACTACATGGAATGGAAAACAGGTCACAGGGATACCGCACTCGGTTCTGCCTGTCAATCATTCGTTAACAAACTTGGCAATGCACTTGCAACGGTTGCAATCATCGCAATGTATATGATAGTCAGCATAGACATAAACAAACTCAATGCAGGCAGCGGCGAAGCAATTGTTAACATTGCAAGAAACCTCACAACAAGTCAGAATTTTGCAATGTTCTCACTCGTAACAATTGTTCCGGGAATCAGTCTCCTTCTCACAGCACTTCCGCTCTTCTTCTATGACATAGTCGGTGAAAAGAAAAAGAAAATCACCGATGAACTTGCCGTCATGAGAGAAGAAAGAGGCGTGCTTGTTGAAGGTCGATAATAAATTATATTAAGGAGTTTTACTTATGGTATATGCAATTGTTGCATTTGGTGCAGTTTATCTTTTGCTGTTTATATTGAGATGTAAAAATGAAAGAAGCGTCCAGGGCGTTTTCACTAAAAACATGACAAGTATGGCGTTTATTTTGACTGCTCTAATGTCATGCTATAAAAATCCATCCAGTTGGCAATACGGCATAATGATTATCTGCGGCCTTGTTTTCGGAATGCTCGGCGATATTTATCTTGACCTCAAATGGGTATATCCCAATGACATGAAGAAATATCTTAATTATGGCTTCCTTTTCTTCGGTTTTGGTCATTTGTTTTATATGGGCGCAATGTTCGTGGGTGCAAAGCTCACAATTGTTCAAATGCTAATTGCCGCTGCGGTTGGTGTAGTGGTTGCAATTGGTAACCTGCTGCTTGAAAAACCAATGAAACAGAAGTTCGGCGAGTTTAAGGTTATAGTTACTATTTACAGCTTTATTCTTGCAATGATGACTGCAACTGCTGTAATTTCCGCAATCGTAACAGGAGAGAAGTCATTCATCATGTTTGCTGTTGGTGCAGTCCTTTTCCTTGTTTCCGATTTGATTTTGTCACCAATGTACTTCGGTGAGGGCAAGAATACACCGCTTAACTTCATCTTGAATCATGTGACATATTATGCAGGTCAGTTTATGATTGCATTAACAATCTACTATATGGCAGGCATAGCCCCGGCAGTTTAATCAGGTATCTTTATCCCGTCTGCTTTAACATCTTGTGTATAGCAGGCGGGATTTTTAGGAGGTAATAAAATGAAAGTTGCAAAAGCATTTATAATTATAACAATCGTTGCGTTCATGTTTACAACGATTGCTCTTGGTTTTGGTCTCATGATGACATTTCCGTTTACAGGATATGAGTTTAGTGACGAAGTTTTGTCTGCAACAGATATTATCAATGTAACTGTCGTATATAATGCTTTGGTTGCGTGCATAATTTTCATTTGTGCGTTAATTATCCTTTATCTTGCAATCCGCAAGAGAGATCCGGAGCTTTTCATCACGGAAAGATTTGTTGCTGTATTTGTCGCTATAGCTGTTGTCTGTATAGCAATTGGTGCTGTTCCCGCGATACGTCACAGATCGGTTGCTGCGGTTGAAACGTATACTTCAACTGAACACGAACATAAAGATGATGGAATATACAGTCAATTTCTGCCGTATAAGGACTCATCAGATGATTTTGAGATATGTAAATATAACACAGGTGATTACATATATAATAGGGTTTATGCTTCTGCAAAAGACATGAATTTTGAATACCGTGCTACATATTACAAATCAAACAGCCTTGTGTTGAGAAAGCTTTATGAGAAGAACGAGTTTACGGAGTTTAAATATGCTTCGTTTGATGAGAATGATCAAGAGTACACTTGGTATGTTGCCGAATTTTCTGAGAATGGTGAAATTGACGGCATAAAATATAAGCTATATGAAAATGACAGGATATTTGACTTAAAGGTTAAGGATGGAGCGGTACTGTTTGATTGCAACCTTTATTATGAAAATGAAGCAGATAGTATTACTTCTGACGAATTTGTGAAAACAGCAATCGAACAGTATAAACTGCTTAGTCAGACTAAGGCGGAAGTGTAAAATTTAAAAGTAATTATCTTCTAAATAGCACTTGTGCCGCTAACCATCAAATTAAAATATAAATATCGTTAACATAAACAACATTAAAATATTGTGATAAAATCAGCCTTTCAATTCGCTTAAAGGTTGATTTTTTATATACTCCCCATGAATAGCGAAAACTCGGTTTTAAAATTTTTCGACAAATATTCAAAAAAATATTTAAAATACTATTGCATTTTTGATTTTTATGTGATATTATTGTGTTAAAGTTATTAACAAAAGGAGAAATGTCCAATGAAAACACACAAGCAATTAAAAATAATGCATCCACTTTATGTTGCAGAACTTGACAACGAGGTAAGAATTGAAGTTTATGGTGATTACGCCATCGGAAGCGACGGAAAAACTTATTATCACGTTGGTTGCGAAGATGGAGACTTGCTTAAAACCGTTGGCTGGAGCGACGAAATAAGTGAAGCTGTTGTTCTTGAGGTAACGCCTGCGAATTGCTGAGAGCACAAACTTTTTTCATTCGGTATTTTGAGTTGACGAATCAATTTTCATGGTATATAATCTATGAGAAGTTTGTAACAGACAAATAATTTGATTTAATCTCATTTTTACCGAATGAAAGGGGTTTGGAAAATGTCAAACGCAACAGCAATCAAAAGCAAAGGAAAACCTGTTTTATCTATTAAAATTCAGGCCATTGCAGCAATAGCAGCAATACTCGGAGCAGTAGCTTTGCCGCAGATTTTTCATGCCATGGGCGCCATTTCAGGACTTGGTACATCACTTGGTGAAACATTTTTGCCAATGCATTTGCCGATTATTCTTGTTGGTTTGCTGGCCGGTCCGTATGTTGGCACAATTTCAGGCTTGATTGCACCTGCCTTAAGCTTTGCACTTTCAGGTATGCCTGGTGCTGTCATGCTTCCGTTTATGATGCTTGAGCTTGGTGCATATGGCTTGATTTCAGGCTTACTCAGAAGAAGTAAAATGCCTGTTGTGATTAAAGTGCTAATCTCTCAAGTTGGCGGTCGTGTGGTCCGTGCTGCGGCAATTCTTCTTTCGGTCTATGCTTTCGGAAATACTGTGGTAAAAGTTTCAGTAATCTGGATGAGCATTGCAACCGGAGTTTTCGGAATAGTTTTGCAGCTTGTGCTGATTCCGCTTGTTGTATATCGTGTGGAGAACTTAAAAAAGTATGAAAACTGATTTGTTATATGCAAAAAGTCTTCTTCACAATAGGGGATATACCTGTGTTATATGCAAGGATGGCATAGTACACACAAGCACAGCACATGGTGTCAAACCGTTGCTTGATTTGCTTGAAAGCAACATAAAGGTCGATGGCTTTTATGCGGCTGATAAAGTGGTGGGCAAGGCAACAGCCTTTCTTTATGTACTTGCGGGCGTTTGCGAAATCTATGCTGATGTCATGAGTGAATCAGCTAAGAGGGTTCTTGATGAATATAACATAAAATGTTACTGTGACAATATCGTTAAGGCGATACGTAATCGTACCGATACAGGATATTGCCCAATGGAGCAGTCTGTGTTAGATATTGATAACCCTATTGAGGCGAAAACAGCAATTTTGCAAAAACTGAAAGAACTTCAAAAATAATTGCTTACCCGAACTGATTTTCAGTCAATGAAATCGGTTCGGGTTTTCTTTATTCACAATCTGACAAAAAGATAAAATTAACCATCATTTAAAGGCAATATTTTGTCGAAAAGTGTTTACAAAGCATCTGTTAATTGATATAATACTAAAGGTTTAGCTTAAAATGGTTTAACCAAAAATATTATAAAAAGCAGGAGGAAAAAATGAAACTTATTTACAATGTACAAGACAAGCCAAAGCTTTCACAAACGCTGGTTTTCGCATTCCAGCAGATGATTGCAATTATGGCAGCAACCTTGCTCGTACCGATGATCATGACGGGCTATGGACTTCCGGCAGACCCTGCCGCAGCATTGTTCGGTGCTGGCTTGGGTACGATCGTTTATCTTCTTTTCACCAAAAGACGCAGCCCGGTATTTCTCGGAAGCTCGTTTACTTTCCTTGGTGCATATTCAGCAACAATCAGCCAAAATTATGGCTATTGGGGAGTATTGATTGGTGTTGCATTCGCAGGTCTCGTTTATGTAATCATTGCTCTTATCATCAAATTTGTTGGTTCAGCTTGGGTTAACAAGCTCATGCCGGCAGTTATCATCGGACCTATCGTTACTTTGATCGGTCTTAGCCTTTCAGGCACAGCAACGGGTTGGATGTCAACAAACGGTGGCGAAAATTATAACTTCGTAACCATAATTATTGGCCTCATCACATTTTTTGCAATCGTTATTGCATCAGTTAAGGGTTCAAAAACCATCAAGCTCATTCCGTTTATCGTAGGTATTGGTGTTGGCTATGTCGTTGCCCTGATTTTCACTCTTATCGGTAAAGCTGCTAACATTGAAATTCTTCAAGTTCTCAGTTTCCAGCCGTTCATTGATGCTTTCGGCGATTTTGGAATCACAAGCATTATTGATTATCCGAAATTCTTTATTCTCAGAGCAATTCAGACTAAGGGTACATACGGCGCAATTGACCTTGCTGCAATCGGCAACATTGCTTTGATTTTCGTACCGATTGGTGTTGTTGAACTTGCTCAGCATATTGCTGACCACAAGAATCTCGGTTCTATCATTGAAAAAGACCTTATCACTGATCCCGGTCTTGATAAAACACTTCTTGGTGATGGTGTTGGCTCAATCATCGGCAGTATCTTTGGCTGCTGCGCAAACACAACCTATGGTGAATCAATCGGCTGTGTTGCAATCACAGGAAACGCTTCAATTGTCACCATTTTTACTGCTTCACTTGGATGCATGATTCTTTCATTCTTCACTCCGTTTGTTGCATTGATCAATTCAATTCCAAAGTGCGTAATGGGCGGTGCTTGCATTGCACTTTATGGTTTCATTGCAGTTTCAGGTTTGCAGATGCTTAAAAAAGTTGACCTCGGCGACAGCAAAAATCTCTTTGTTGTCAGTGCAATTCTTGTTACAGGTATCGGCGGTTTGACGTTCAACTTTGGTCATAATGAACTTACCGGCGGTGCAATCCTTTCAATCACATCTCTTGCAGTTGCCTTGATTGTCGGCATTGTTACCAACCTGATTGTTAATAATGGAAAAATGAGCGTTGATTCTGAATTAACAGATGGTCTTACAGGTGCTGTTGACAGCATGGAAAATGTTGAAATTACAAAAGATGAAGCCTAATTTATAAGAAAATAGAAGCTCCGGTCTTTCGATGATGAAAATCCGGAGCTTTATATAAATTTAAATTGGTAATTCGGTTAAATCGTTTTCACTGTAAACCGATATACCGTTATCCAACAGCAATTGTGCGGTGACACCATTACCGTCACGCATTGTGCCCGTAAATGTTCCGTCATATATTCTGCCTCTTCCGCAAGACGGGCTTTTAGCTTTCAAAATTGCAAAGTCAACATGATTGAGCTTTGCAAGATGGAGTGCGGTTTCAGCTCCACGCATATATTGTTCGGTTACATCTTCGCCTTGATTATTAATGAGTTTATTATCTTTAATTTCGGCAGGCGGGCGGGGGGTGGCGAGACCGCCTGATTGTTCCGGGCAAACTCCGATAAGCGTGTGATTTTCTGCAAGCTTGATGATTTCATCACAAGCGCAACCATCACCTTTATATCTGCAATTACAGCCTAACAGACAATTGCTGACTAATATTTTTGCCATTTGACATCCTCCTAATTTGTTACAATTTACGATGTCAATGTTATCACAAATATCGGTCGGTGTCAAATTTATCTTAGTTTTCACAAGGAGATTAATTATGGAAGACTTTTTGAAAAATGTAACAATTTTCGAGCATCCGCTTATTAAGCATAAGGTTACTCATCTGTGCGATGTTCACACCGGATCAAAGGAATTTTCTGAAATAGTCAAAGAAATTTCCATGCTTATGGGATATGAGGCACTCAAAGATTTGAAAATGAAGGACGTTGAAATTCAGGCTCCGCTTATGAAGTTTAATTCTCCTGTTCTCGATGAAGATTTCACAATTGTTCCAATTTTGCGTGCCGGCTTGGGCATGATTGATGGTTTGCGTTCACTTTCTCCAACCGCCAAAGTTGGTCACATCGGTCTTTTTCGTGACGAAGAAACACTTCAGCCGCAGAAATATTATTTCAAAATGCCGGTTGATGTTGCTGATGGTCAGGTAATCATTGTTGACCCTGCACTCGCAACAGGCGGCAGTGCTGAAGCTGCAATCCGTTTCATCAAAGAATGTGGCTGCAAAAAAATTAAATTTATGTGCATTATTTCTTCGGAAGTTGGTATTCGCAAACTTGCCGAAGCTCATCCGGATGTGCCGATTTATACGGCTAAATATGTACCCGGTCCGCTCAACGAAAAAGGCTATATCTATACTGCTTTCGGTGATGCTGGTGACCGTGTTTGCGGAACTTGCAGCTATAAACCCGCTGAGTAAATTACATTCAAATAATCAATTCCGACATTGCTTATTTATATATCAGAGCTATGTCGGAGTTTATATTTTATGGAGGGAATGCGTTATTTCGCATGAAATAAATGATGGTAAGTTATTATCCTGAATTTTTCAATGATGTGTTCGGTCCGATTATGCAGCCAGGCTCAAGCTCACACACGGCCGGACCGTGCAGAATTGGCTATTTAGCACATCAATTGCTGAAAAGTAAGCTGAAAAGTATCAAAGTTGAACTTGATAAAAACGGCTCATTTGCCGGTACATTCGGTCATATGAATGAAGATCTCGGAATGCTTTCAGGTGCATACGGTTTTTTACCGGATGATGAGCGTATGTTTGAAATTAAAGAGATTCTCAAAAATGAAAACATTGATTATGTTTTTGAATATACGGATTTTCCTAAGAATTCTCATCCAAATGCAGTTAAGTTTATTCTGACGGACATCAACAATAAAACTGTGACGTTAGTTGGAAATTCAACAGGCGGAGGCATGGTTGAAACCGTTGAAATTATGGGTGAACCGTATTCATTT
>JAMPAE010000064.1 GCA_023667385.1 Ruminococcus sp. | reverse complement strand
ATCAACGCAAATGCCGGCAAGGTTTATTCCGCCGCAGAAAGAGACGTCATAAGAGCCAAGGCAATTAAAGAGGCACTGTGAATTTAAAATCGCCGCCACTCTTATGAGTGAAAAATGAGTAATAAAAAAATAATAAGTATTATACCTGAACGGGAGATGACAATCATGTATAAATTCACAGGCTTCACTGAAAAAGCAGGCCGTGCACTTAATTCCGCAATTGAAACAGCAGAAAATCTCGGCCACACATATATCGGAAGCGAGCATCTTCTAATGGGTCTTGTGCGTGAGGACAACGGAATTGCAACTTCCGCCCTGCACGCAAGAGGAGTGACCTTTCAGAACATTGAGTCGCTTGTCAGAAAAACAATCGGCGTTGGTATTCCAACAGTGCTCACACCTGATGATTTTACACCACGCTGCAAGCACATAATCGAATTTTCAATTTCCGTTGCAAGAAGCAACAACGCCGGTTATGTTGGAACTGAGCATTTGCTTTATGCTTTGCTCAGCGAAGGCGAAAGCTGTGCAACAAGCATTTTGACTGAGCTTGGCGTTTCAGTTCCGATGCTGCTTGATTCGCTTTCATCGGGTTCGGCAAACTCAGATGGTTCGGATTATTACACCTCACCTCGTGCGGCAAAAAATGCAGCAAAGAAAAAGAACAATACGCCTAACCTTGATCAATACGGTCAGGACCTCACACAAAAGGCAAAGAACAACGAGATTGACCCTGTTATCGGCAGAGAAAAGGAAATTGAGCGTGTGATTCAAATTCTTTCCCGCCGCAGCAAAAACAACCCATGCCTGATTGGCGAACCGGGTGTTGGTAAAACCGCCATTGCAGAGGGACTGGCACTGAAAATTGCTCAGGGCGAAGTGCCTGAACTGCTTGCAGACAAACGCATTGTTGCACTTGATTTAACCGGAATGGTTGCCGGCACAAAATATAGAGGTGATTTTGAAGAAAGAATCAAAAACTGCATTGAGGAAGTCACAAAATCAAAGGATGTCATCCTTTTCATTGATGAGGTGCACAACCTCATCGGCACAGGTTCGGCAGAGGGTGCTGTTGATGCGGCAAATATTCTCAAGCCGTCACTTGCAAGAAGTGAGCTTCAGGTCATCGGTGCAACCACAATTGAGGAATATAGAAAATACATTGAAAAAGATTCTGCACTTGAAAGGCGTTTTCAACCCGTTAAGGTTGACGAACCGAGCGAAGAAGAAGCCGTTGAAATTCTCAAGGGCTTAAAGGATAAATATGAGGCTCATCACAAGGTCAAAATCACGGATGATTCAATTGCGGCGGCAGTTAAAATGTCTGCAAGGTATATCACTGACCGTTTTCTGCCTGACAAAGCAATTGACCTGATTGATGAAGCAGCATCAAAGGTAAGGCTTCGTGCTTATGTTGCTCCGCCGGAGGTTAAAGAGATTGAAGATGAAATCAAGCGTGTTAACGAAGAAAAGGCTTCTGCAATCAATGCACAGGATTTTGAAACTGCGGCCTCACTGCGTGACAAGGAAAAGGAACTGCTTTCTCGCCTGACTTCTGCAAGAGCAAACTGGAAAGAGGAAACCTCACGCACAACCGGTGAGGTTACTCCGAATGAAGTTGCTCAAATCGTATCCGGCTGGACGGGTATTCCTGTTACAGAACTTACCAGGGAGGAAGGCAAACGCTTGCTGGAGCTTGAAAGTGAGCTTCACAAACGAATCGTTGGTCAAAACAAGGCTGTCAGTGCGGTTGCAAAAGCAATCCGCCGTGGAAGAAGCGGCTTAAAAGATCCGAAAAGGCCGCTTGGCTCATTCATCTTCCTTGGACCCACAGGCGTTGGTAAAACCGAGCTTTGCAAAGCTCTTGGTGCGGCAATGTTCGGCGATGAAAACGCAGTAATACGCTTTGATATGTCCGAATTTATGGAAAAGCACAATGCATCTCGTCTTGTCGGCTCGCCTCCGGGATATGTCGGATATGAAGAAGGCGGTCAGCTTACAGAAAAAGTCAGAAGAAAGCCTTATAGCGTGGTTCTTTTTGATGAAATTGAAAAGGCTCACCCTGATGTGTTCAATATGCTTTTGCAAATTCTTGATGACGGCATTCTGACAGATTCGCAGGGCAGGAAGATTGACTTTAAAAATACAGTTATCATCATGACCTCCAACCTTGGCGCAAAACTGATTGCAGGCGGAAACAAATCAATCGGTTTTGACGCAGGAAACGGCGGAGCACTCAGCGACAGCAAAATTCATGACGCTGTTATGGGCGAACTGAAAAACGCATTCCGCCCCGAATTTCTCAATCGTGTTGACGAAATCATCGTCTTTAATCAGCTTGATAAAAAGCAGATACATCAAATTGCAGAGCATATGCTTGAGCAGACTAAAGAACGTCTTGCTTCAATGGAAATCACCGTCAATTTTGATGAAAGCATCATCGACATGGTATCGGAGGCAGGCTTCGACCCTGTTTACGGTGCAAGACCGCTGCGCCGTGCAATTCAGACAAAACTTGAAGATCCGCTTTCGGAAAAAATTCTTGATGGCAGCATTGAATCCGGCAAAAGCTATAAATGCACATTTGCAAACGGAGAAATCAAATTTGACCCCGATTCGGCAGATGAGCAAGCACAAGAATAAAACTGACCCGACCGCAGCTATTACTACGGTCGGGTTAAAAATTCCAAACTGCGGCGCCATACCTTGACTTGGAGCAGACAAATGTTGTATTATTTATGCGGAGTAATCATAATAACGAGGTGCGCAAATGCTTAACCAATTTTCAAGAACGCAGCTTCTTTTGGGTGAAGAAAAAATGAACAGGCTGTTTTCGGCTCGTGTTGCTGTTTTCGGCATTGGCGGAGTCGGCGGATATGCTGTTGAAGCACTTGCAAGAAGCGGAATCGGCAAGCTTGATTTGATTGACAACGACACCGTTTGCCTGACAAACATCAACCGTCAAATCATTGCCACACATCAAACAATCGGTAAGTTTAAGGTTGACGTTGCCGAAGAGAGAATTTTGCAAATCAACCCAAATGCAGAAGTCAGAAAGTTCAAAACTTTTTTCATGCCTGAAACCGAAGCGCAGTTTGATTTCAGCGAATATGACTATGTTATTGATGCAATCGACACCATCACCGGCAAAATTGCGCTTGTGATGAATGCGCAAAAAACAGGCACACCAATCATCAGTTGCATGGGTGCAGGCAACAAAATGGATCCAACTCAGTTTGAGGTCACCGATATTTATAAAACCTCAGTTTGTCCGCTTGCGAGAGTGATGCGCACTGAGCTGAAAAAACGTGGCGTGAAAAAGCTCAAGGTTGTCTATTCAAAAGAGCCTGCAATTGCACCTATTTATGACAGTGACAGTGAGGAAAAAGGCACGGCTCACCGCCCCGCCCCCGGAAGCAACGCATTTGTTCCGTCTGTGGCAGGTTTGATCATCGCAGGTGAAGTCATCAAAGACATTGCGGAATACACTTAAAGTAACGTATAATCATTTAAAAATGCACAGCAGCCCGATCACACTTAACGGGCTGCTGTTATTTTTATTTTACGCTTTGTGAGTTGGCATAAATTTTGTGCATACGGTCATCATCAAAATGCGTGTCAAGATATTCCTCAACAAAGTTTTGCGGTGCTGCGCCCTCAGCTCTTTTATCCATTCGCAGCCCTGCAGCGGCTGAAATTGATGCATCAAAAATGAAAAATGCGATAAAGCCCCAAGTCAGCACCGTTCCGACATTCACCGGCATTTGTTCAATCAGCTTCGACATCAGCGGATAGATAAACTTGATCCAGCCGATTCCGAGAAGTCCCCAGTAAATGGAGTAAAGCAGGCATACTCTGCCATTAATGTTGAACGGACGATTACTATAATCCCATGCGACCGAACCGAACACAATCTCCTGCCCAAGCGAGCATATATATTCAGTAACTGTTCCAACAAGAAATGCTATGCCGAAAATTTTCAGCATATTTGCATCCTTAACTTTATACAGTGCCAGCGTCAAAATAACACCGCCCATACCATATGCAACGGAAAGCGGACCATAGACCAATGATTTTCTTGATTCAATATATCCATGCCTTAAATAGCACCACAATGTTTCAACCGCAAAACCACATACGCAACTTATCAGAAAAATCCACACCAGCTTATCGAAGCACAGCCCTTTGGCAAAGACTCCTTCTTCTTTCACCGCTTCAGCCGGTTTTTCATGATTCAATACAAACAGGTTCCTTATCCTTTCCATATATTATCATTGCCTTTCCATATTAATATTGATTGATAAATCGTATCTTTGCAGAGCATTTTACCACCAACAAAAAAACGAATCAATTAATCACTAATTAAAAAATATTGCAATTAATGCAATTCGATAAAAAATTATTAAAACTGTTTCAGCCGGTTTTTCACGATAAAAATCGGTTCAAAAAATGCCACAATTAATCTTCTGATGCAGAATGATTTTTCGTGTTGAAACCTGACGAAAAAAAGCTGAAATTACATGAAATCCTATTGATTTATTCAGCCACCGGGTATAAACTAAAAATGAAAATCCTGCTCAAAATTAAATGAATTTTTATTTCTTTTTGAGCGCTTTTCGTTGAATATTCCGTCAGCTTATGTTATCATATAGTTAAAACAGTCAAGCACGCTCGGAGGATGTTCAATGAAACAGGTTTATTGCAAAAAAGTCAAAAAATTTTTCTGTTTTTTGCTCATTATTTCAGCTTTAATGCTCACATTTTGTCAGCTATCATTCGCTGCTGACAGCAGCTCGGAATATACTGTTGGAATTGGGGAAATTATCCCGCTTCCCAATATAGTCAGCGCAGAAAACTGCACATATGATGAGCGTTATGTTGAAATCTCAGAGCAAGGCAATTTTGTTGCCGTTGCCTGCGGTCAAACAGAGGTTGCATATGTTGATGAAGCCAATGTCAGACGCACTGTTTCAGTCACAGTTAAAAAAGCGCCGTCCGTGGTGAAGCTTAATGCAGATTCAATCACTCTCGGTGTTGGTGAATCGTTTGATTTCAACTCATCTGTCGGCAAAAATGAAGCCGGCAGAAAGATTACATATTCAACTGACAAGCCTGACATCCTCGTTTATTCAAAATCAGGCATTTACACTGCTAAAAAGGTCGGCACTGCAAAGGTCACCGTAACAACTTATAACGGCAAAAAAGCAACCTGCACGGTTAAAGTTTACCCTTTACCGTCAAGCATTTCCGGTGAAAGCTCATCATACAGCATTTCAATCGGCAAAACGAAAACGGTAAAGATTATTACACCAAAAGGAACGGCGTGCAATACATATACATACAAAAGCTCTGCTCCGTCTGTTGTTTCGGTCAACGCAAAAGGTAAATTTCAGGGATTGAAAGTTGGTTCGGCAAAAATCACCGTTAAATCAAAGAATGGCAAAACCACATCGTTCACTGTCAGCGTAAATCCGATGAATGTTCCGTATGTCAGCCAAAACCCAACCTATCCAACCGGCTGCGAAGCTGCTTCCTGCGTTCAGCTTTTGCGATATTACGGATATAGCATCAACCTTGATCAGATGGTTAATGCAATACCACGTGAAAACATTGTTGTGAAAAACGGCAGACGATATGGTCCTGACATAAACAAAAAATTTGTTGGCAACCCCAAAGGTACTTACACAAGCGGCAACCCCGGCTATGGTGCATTCTCACCTGTTATTACAAAATCACTTCAAAAAGTCATTAATTCAAAAGGCGGCGCTCATATCGCCAAAAAAATCACAGGCTGTTCATTCAATGAGCTGCTCAGGCAGATTTCAAACGGACATCCTGCAATTGTATGGGCAACTTACAAAATGAATAATCCATCCTCGGTCAATTCATGGTATATTCCGCAGGCAAACGGAACATCCAAATATTTTGAATATCCCAGAGGAACTCACGTCATGGTGCTCACAGGCTATTCAGATAATTATGTCTGGATAACCGACCCGATTGTCGGCAAGGTTTCATATAACATTTCAACCTTTGAAGCCAGATGGAACCTGCTTGGCAAGCAAGCTGTCATTCTTGAAAAGAAATGATGAAGCAGCTGCATCTTATGTAAGCACCGGCTGCATATAATCTTTCAGCGGAGGCACATCATTGAAAAAGGCACTTTTATCTGTTATTCTCATCGTTGTTTTATCAATATATCCGATTTGCCAGGTCATCACCTGCCTGCAATCGGGCAGCACTGCCGCAGCAGACACTGTGAGCGGTGTTTCTGTGCTTAACAGCCTTGATTCAGGCTCAATTGACAAGGCGCTGGAAAACATTGCCAAAGCTGAAGCAGAGCTTAACTATTTTAACTCATCGGAAAACATTCAAAAAGAAATTGCAAAACGCATCAAGCAAATTGAAAGCGGAAAAAGCTCTTTGCGTCAAGCGTTTCGCAATGTATATTTTGCCGGTGATTCGCTGATGAACGGACTTGAGGTTTATAATATTCTCAACAGCAGTCATCTGTTCACTCAGGTCAGCGCATCGTTGAGCCACCTTGAAGCAAACCTTGACAAAATCATCGGCGTGCATCCTCCTGTGCTGATTTTGCACTATGGATTAAATATGCTCGGCACACAGGAGGCTCACGCAACAAACTTCGTCAACAAATATACCTCGCTCATCAAGCAGCTCAAAGGCAAGCTGCCAAACACAAGAATCATTGTCAGCCTGCTGTTTCCTGTTGATACTTCAAAGGCAACCGGTGCAAGATTCAAAGCAATTTCAAAATACAACAGCAAGCTGATTGCAATGTGCAAAAGCGAAAAGATTGAATATCTCAATTCAAATAAAGTTGTCAAAGCGCACAGCGATTGCTATGCCAAAGACGGAATCCATCTTGCAAAAAGATTTTATGCCGAATGGCTCAAATTCATCATGAAGGAAAAGGAGATTTACTGACAATGTCTGAACGTATCAAAGAAATCCTCTGCGTTTTAATGCTTGTTGTGTTTATCTTCCTGCTCACCGGCAACGCCAAAGTCAGCAGCAAAACGGCTGACGAAATTTCAGCCTCTGTTTCAAAAACAATGGACACAAAAGGGCTGGAAAAATGCAAAACTGCAAAGTTTAAAAAAGAGTTTGGCTTTGACATGAACGCATTCGATTCAGTCGTCTATCTCGCTTCTGATTCTGTCATGGACGTGCGTGAGCTGCTGATTGTTCACCTGAAAGAATCTTCACCGGAAGAAGAACTGATGCAGGCAATTGAAAGTCGAATCAAAGACAAAGCAGCATTGTTCAAAGGCTATGCCCCTGAGGAAAGCGCACTTTTGGAAAGCTATATTTTGAAAAAAGAAGCAGGCGTCATTTTGTTTGCCGTCTGCAAAAATCCGGATTCGGTCTATACCGCTTTCAAAAAAGCACTGTAATTTTAATGTGTTTTTCATTATGCGGTGGGATAAACGTTACCAAAACTAACAACCTCACCCATGCCGCAAAACAAACGTCAAAAGGAGTTTTACATCAATGTTATTCAGCAGTATGACATTTTTGTTTGTGTTC
>JAMPAE010000063.1 GCA_023667385.1 Ruminococcus sp. | reverse complement strand
ATATTGGACACTGTTTAACGCAATCAACGCCTGCGTTAAAGTCATGGCTCCAATCATCCCGTTCATGACAGAAACCATCTGGCAGAATCTCACCCGCAAGGTGCTTCCGAGCAGTGAAATTTCAGTTCATCTCAGCAGTTGGCCGCAGGTTATCGAGGGCTTTGAAGATGACGGAATCATTGAGCAAACTGCAAAAGCAAGGGAAATCATTGCTGTTGCAATGCGTCTGCGTAACGAGCATCAAATCAAGGTTCGTCAGCCGCTTTCAAAGCTGTTCATTTCATGCAGCGACGATGATATTGCAAAAATCAAGACCTTTGAAAAGAACATTCTTGACGAGCTTAACATCAAAGAGCTTGTTCATGTCACGGATTCTTCTGTTCTTGAAGACAGCTACCTCACCGTAAACTTCAGAGCAGCGGGTGCAGTTCTCAAGCAGAATGTTAACAAGATGAAACAGGCACTTGAAAGCGCAACAGATGAAGAAATGGCTGCTTACACTGCAAGCGCAAAGAACGGTGAAGCAGTTGCAGTTAAGGGCTTCGATGAAGCATATGACCCGTCAATTTTCACCATCATGTCAAAAACAAAAAGCGGCATTGTTTCTGCTGAATGTCAGGATTCAACGGTTGTTGCCCTTGATGTTGTTCTCACTGACGACCTCATCAAAGAGGGTACTGTTCGTGACACCGTTCGTCAGTGCCAGATTATCCGTAAGGAAGCAGGCTATGAAGTTGAGCAGAGAGTTATTGTTGCAATCAGCAGCGCAAGCGAATTTGTAACATCTGCAATTGAACAGAGCAAAGATCACATGGCATCTGAACTTCTTGCAGACGAAATTGTCATCGGCGGTGAAATTGAAGCTGATTTGACAAAGACATTCACAATCGGTGACGCAGAAGTCACAATCAGCGTTAAAAAAGCCTAAAGTGCATTCGCACGGCTGATATTGCGGAGCAGATTTTCTCCCCTGTTTGAGATTCAGTCCGCAGAGGAAAATTGCTTAGCAAAATTAATCACAGGGTAAATAGCTGATTTTGTTAGATTTTACACTAAGCGGGAAACGGTTGCAGCCGTAGCCGTTTCCTGTTTTACATTACTCAAAGAAAGGAAAAATGTTATGGCACAGCAGAAAAAAATGGTTGAAGACATAACTTCAATGGAAGAAGATTTTGCCAAATGGTACACTGACATAGTGAAAAAGGCAGAACTTATTGAATACACAAGCGTAAAAGGCTGCATGGTCATCCGTCCTTACGGCTATGCAATTTGGGAAAATATGCAGAAAATCCTTGACGGTATGTTCAAGGAAACAGGACATGAAAATGTTTGTATGCCAATGTTCATCCCTGAAAGCCTGCTTCAAAAAGAAAAAGACCACGTTGAGGGCTTCGCTCCGGAGGTTGCATGGGTAACTCACGGCGGCAACGAAAAATTGGAAGAACGTCTTTGCGTTCGTCCAACATCAGAAACCTTGTTCTGCGAACATTACGCAAACATCGTTCACTCCCACAGAGATTTACCCAAGCTTTATAACCAGTGGGTAAGCGTTGTTCGCTGGGAAAAAACAACAAGACCTTTCCTCAGAAGCAGAGAGTTCCTTTGGCAGGAAGGCCACACAATTCACGCAACTGCCGAGGAAGCAATTGAAGAAACCGAAAAAATGCTTAACGTTTATGCAAAATTCTGTGAAGAATACCTTGCAATGCCTGTTGTAAAAGGCAAGAAAACCGAAAGTGACAAGTTTGCAGGCGCAGTTTCCACCTATGCAATTGAAGCGCTCATGCATGACGGCAAGGCACTTCAGGCAGGCACATCACATTATTTCGGCGATGGCTTCGCAAAAGCATTCGGCATTCAATATCAGAGCAAGGAAAACAAGCTTGAATATCCGCACCAGACCTCATGGGGCGTCACAACAAGGCTCATCGGCGCAATCATCATGACTCACGGCGATAACAACGGCCTTGTGCTTCCCCCTGCTGTTGCTCCGATTCAGGCAATCATCATCCCTGTTGCTCAGCACAAACCGGGCGTACTTGAAAAAGCAGCCGAAGTCAAAGCTGCACTTGAAAGCGCAGGCATCAGAGTTAAAGTTGACGACAGCGACAACAGCCCCGGCTGGAAGTTCTCTGAATATGAAATGAAGGGTGTTCCCGTTCGCATTGAGCTTGGACCGAGAGACATCGAAAACAATCAGTGCGTTCTTGTCACACGCCACAACAGAGAGAAAGCCTTTGTCAGCCTTGACAATCTTGCTGAAAGCGTTAACGCAAAGCTTGAAGAAGTTCGCCAAGGTATCTATCAAAAAGCCCTTGAAAACAGGGAAAACAGAACCTACTCATGCACATCACTTGATGAAATCAAGGCAATGCTTGAAGAAAAAGGCGACGGCTTTGTTAAAGCAATGTGGTGCGGCGAAGAAGAATGTGAGGACAAGGTTAAAGAAATCACAGGCGTTGGCTCACGCTGCATACCATTTGAGCAGGAGCAGCTTTCAGATAAGTGTGTATGCTGCGGTAAGCCTGCAAAACACATGGTATACTGGGGCAAAGCATATTAATTTAAAAACAGATTTTCAACAAAAATTCAATCGCATACGTTCAAAACGAGCGTATGCGATTTTTTATGCTGTTTTTGCGCCATTTTATCATACAGTTCAGTGTCTATGTGTCGATTATTTCAAGCGAATTTAAAATCGCTCCTGATATATCAATAAATAAATACCGATATGTATAATTTGCATTTGATTTGTGCCTCGGATAGTTATATAATACTCAAAATGTTAATAATAATTAGAATACTACAACACAAGGAAGATTAAAATGAAAAAAATTACTATTATCGGTTCAGGCAGCGTTGGCTCAACAATCGCTTACACTCTCACAGTTATGGGACTTGCAAGCGAAATTGTCATGATTGACATCAACAACAAAAAAGCAACAGGTGAAGCACTCGACATTCAGCAGGGCACACCGTTCTGCACTCCCTGCTCTGTTTACGCAGGCAGCTATGCTGACGCCAAAGATTCAGACATCGTCATCATCACATCCGGCGCAGCAAGAAAGCCGGGTCAGTCACGTCTTGACCTTGCACAAACAAACGTCAACATCATCAAAAGCATCATCCCCGAAATCACAAAATATGCCGACCGTGCGACCTATCTCATCGTCAGCAACCCGGTTGACATTCTCACATATACATTCTGCAAATGTTCGGGAATCCCGGAGGACAGAATCATCGGTTCGGGCACAATTCTTGACACTTCACGTCTCAGAGCCCGCCTTTCTGAGCTTTATCAGCTCAATCAGCGCCACGTTCATGCTTATGTTATCGGTGAGCACGGCGATTCATCATTCGTGCCGTGGTCAATTGCAAACATTTCAAACATACCCATCCGTGATTTCAACTCATCTTATCTTCGCACAGACGGCATGACCTATCCTGAGCTTAACTATGCCGACATTGAAAGATACGTTCGTGAATCAGGTGCAAGAGTAATCGAGGATAAGGGCGCAACCTTTTATGCAGTTGCAGTTTCAGTTTGCCACATCTGCCGCAGCCTCAACAGCGGAATTGACACTCCCCTCACTGTTTCAACCATGCTTCACGGCGAATACGGCATTGATGACGTGTGCCTGAGCCTGCTGAACATTGTCGGCCGCAAGGGCGCTCACAGCAAGCTTCTCCTGCCGCTTGACGACAAGGAGCTGACCTCACTGAGAAGAAGTGCTGATTGCCTGAAAGAAATCATCAAAAACATCAAAATCTGATTTTAACATTTTACAATATTTCCTCATAAAATTACTCTGCAAGTGATTCAAACTTGCAGAGTAATTTTTTCCTAATTTAATTGCGATTACTGGTCAATAACAATATAATGTGCATCAACTTCCGGAATAGTAATTTGTCCACCCATCACACTCGTATATGATTTTGTACCCTTGCACTCACCATAAAACGTTACAATATCATCTTCCAATATTCTTGGTGCGCCATCCGGCAATTCATATGTAACATATACAGTGTCATCCCAATATCCATACTCATCTTGAGTGACATCAATTCTATATATTACACTGTTGCCCCAACCTTCTTGAACCTGAATGACTTCGCCTTTAAACTTTACATTTTTGCCGGCATATGAATCCGGATTTCTTGCAATATCCTTATATGCAATGCTTTCGCAAGATGCTTTATAGTCTTTTTCCGACACGGTTGTCTCCGCTACACTATCCTTTTTAGTAGTGCTTGCATTGCCTGCTGCACTCGTGCTTACTTTATCATCAGAAACATTAGGTTCATCAGAAGATGAGCCCAATGCTATAAAGAAAACCGCAATCAGCGCAACCACTATGACCGCAATCAGGCATCCTTTCTTCTTCTTTTTCTTCTTTGGCTCGGCGGGCACGGACGGCTGTTGCGGAAAGCTTCCGCTCACCTGCGGAGCACCGCAAAATTGGCACACATTGGAATCGTTCGGTATTTCCTTACCGCATTTTTGACAAAACATATTTCATCCTCCTTAATTTTCAGCGTCTTTTATATTTTGAATCGCTGTGAATAATTCTGTCAAAAATAAGTATACACCACATATGGTGTAAAGTCAATACATCAAATCTGATGTAACGTAAAATTATTTTCATAAATAACATGAAAGGTAACGTTACTCGGATTAATATGGGTGCGCATTAGGATATTATCCATGAACAAAACTTACATTGATATAATAAGGGAACTGCGTGAGGACAGGGATCTAACTCAAAAAGACCTTGCTGCAATTCTCGGCACAACTCAGCAGGTATACTCCAGATATGAAAAAGGTGAAAACGAACTGCCTCTCAGACATCTGATAACGCTTTGCAAATTTTACAAAGTATCGGCAGATTACATTTTGTGCTTGTGAAATGCTTACTCTGCGGCTGCTACCCATTCGCAGGCATACCCTCACCCGCAATATAAAAGACTAACCACGGCAGTTAAGTCGTGGTTAGCTGTTAATTTACATTTAATTATTCGGCAGCACCATAGTGAACTTCGCCGTTTTCGTGGGTGTGTGTTTCCTGAGTTACCACTTCACCGCTGTCATAATGAATCTCACCGTTTTCATGGGTGTGATAGCCAAGTTCTGAATTGTTACCGCCGCTTGTTTTGCTGAGAATGACCGCAACAATGGCAAGAATCAGCACGATGACAGCAACCGGAATAAATATCTTTTTCATCTTTAATACCTCCTTGAGTTTGCATCTATTATAGCAAAATCAGAACAAAAAGTCAAGTTTCAACTGCGAATAAGTGCTTGAAAGAGAGCAAATCTTACAGTAAAATGTAAACAATTCCTGAATTATCCATGTTGTTTTTTGTCAAATTCTCTTGAAATAAAGTAAAATAAAGTGTATACTTATTGTGTAAACTTTATTATAGAGGAAATTTGTCATTTTTTGCTGCGATTTTGAGGTTGCTTTCTCTCGTGCAACGTGCAGCAGCAATGAACTGTGCGATTCAATTGGGGATTGATCGCTGAAATCAGAAAGGAAAAGAGGAATAATTTTGACTGCAGATTTACATTGTCATACTAAACTTTCAGACGGCACAATGGGTATTGACGACATTATTCAGCTCGCTCGCAAAAGTGAAATCAAAACCCTTGCCATCACCGATCATGATTGCCTTGCAGGCACTGTCAGAGCTCAGATTATCGGAAAAAGATTCGGAATCAACGTTATTCCGGCAGTTGAACTGAGCTGCACCGACCAAAAACGCAAATCAAAAGCACACTTGCTTTGCTATTATCCCGATAAGCCGGAAAGACTTGAAGGACTTTGCAAACGCAACTCCACTCTGCGCAAGGCGGCAGGAAGAGTTATGGCGGTCAGAGCGGCTGAGAAATTTCCGATTTCAGCCGAATACATTGTAAAATGCGCAACAGGCTCAACAAACATTTTTAAACAGCACATCATGCAGGCACTTCTTGAAAGCGGATATACCACAACGATTTTCGGTGAACTTTTCGATCAGCTTTTCAAAAAAAGCAGCCCTGATAATATACTTGTAAACACTACATACACCTCTCCGGAGGAAACACTTAAAGAAATCCACGAAGCAGGCGGAATTGCTGTTTTGGCTCATCCCGGTTTCTATGACAACTTTGAGCTTCTTGATGAGCTTATTGAGCTTGGACTTGACGGCGTTGAAGTTTGGCACCCGGAAAATACACCTGAACAGCAGGAATACCTCAAAGGTGTTGCCAAAAAGCACAAGCTTCTGATGACCGGCGGAAGCGACTTCCACGGCGGCTACAACGCATATCCCATCAGACTCGGCGATTACGGTCCGCCGGAAGAATGTGTTGAAGAACTCATCAACTACAAGGCAAAGCTTCACCGCAAACAAAAGAAGCTTGAAAATGCAAAATAAACCACTTACAAAACAAGGAGGCGGCTGCAAAATGGCTGACAATGACATTAAAATTTACAGCAAAGGCATGGATATTAACGCATCGGCAAGCATTGCGGCTGCATTTGAAACGATGAACCGTCACCGTGCAAACGGTAACCTTCAAAAAGCAAGGGAGCTTGGCAGCAGACTGGCAACAATCACGCCGTCATTTGACAGCGATGCAATTGTTGTCAACTTCAAGGATGTGCTTGCACAGAAGTATCTTTCGCAGGATATACTCTATCAGATTAAGGTGCTGCTTGTTTTTGCCGCTGAATCCAGCCTGCAAATCAAGGTGCCCACTGATCACCTTGCAACAACGGCAATCAACTCGCTTTACAGCACACTTGCGGAGCGCTCTCCCGGATTTTTCAAGAACATTTCTGATGGTGCGGCATTCACATTCTATTATTTGGCACTGAAAAAAGGCGGCAACATCACAAGAAACATCGGCGAAGCGTTTGCGATGCTTTGCTCTGTTCAGCAAACAAATGAGGGGTTTGTTTCGGCAGGTGAAACCGTTTGGAAGCTGGCAATTGAAGTGATTGAAAGTGAGATAAACAAGGTTGAATTCATTGAAACAGACTGAGTAAACGATGAATCAATCAGTTTTAAACTAAATGTTCGGTCTCTTGTGCGGTATTGCGGGCAGGATTTATATCAGATCTAACAGCCCTACCCGCATATAAAAAGAGCAAAAAACAGTGCAGAAAGGATTTTTATGTCACGAGCAGAAAATGCAAAAGCGAATTTCTTCAACGGATATAACTGTTCTCAGGCAGTGGTTGTGGCTTTTGCGGATTTGCTTGAAATTGATGAGATAACCGCAAAAAAGATGTCGATGGGTCTTGGCGGCGGCATGGGCAGGCTCAGGGAAGTCTGCGGCGCAGTCAGCGGTGCGGCAATGGTGCTTGGTGCGCTTTACGGCGGCGAGGATGCAAGTGACAAGGCATCGGCATATGCAAAAATCCAGCAATTTGCAGAAAAATTCAAGGAAAAGAACGGCACCATCATCTGCCGTGAGCTGTTGGGGCTTGACAAAAACATCAAGCAGTCCCCCATCCCGGAAGAACGCAGCAAGGAATATTATGAAAAAAGACCCTGCCCACAAAAAGTATATGAAGCTGCACAAATTCTTGAAGAAATGATTGACAATAACTGTTGACAAAAAGAAAAAAATAGGGTATACTTTTATACGCTGTCGGAAAGGCAGCAACGATACACATAAATCGAGGCGTAGCTCAGTTTGGTAGAGTGCTTGCTTTGGGAGCAAGATGCCGCAGGT
>JAMPAE010000062.1 GCA_023667385.1 Ruminococcus sp. | reverse complement strand
AAAGATTTATATCAGAACACCGTTGTGACAGTTGGCATGGATAAGTATTTAGAAGCGAAAGATTCAGTCGCTGACATTAAAGTTGATGACGCTCTCAGCGTACAGTATTCTGTTTACACAAAGCGCATCGACTATACAACAAGAGGCGGCTTTTTGAATTTGACCACCTATCATCACTATCACAATGCATTAACTAATGCTGCAACTCAGTCTGTAACAGTTCTTACTAACACTAAGGACGCATATGACAAGCTGAATGCTCACAAGTCATCTGTTGACAGTGTTAGCGCATTCTTTGGTGACGACTTTGAAACAGCTCTCGGTAACGTAAACGACGGTGTTGTCACACAGGAAAGCTATAACGCATTTGCAACCGAATATAATTCTATGGTAGCATATCTCAGCAACAGCGTTGATATGTACAAAAAATTCTTCGGTGATGGCGCTTCAACATTCATTGATACTTACAGAGCAGCTTTGAACGCAGCAACTTATCTTGGATACGGTAATGAGTGGAAAGTATTTGCAGACGCTCACCCGGAATATGCATCATTTAACTTTGATGCTGCCAAGGAGAATGCCGAAACTGTCAGAGCAGATTACGCAGCATTCACCGCTATTTATAATGCAGTTATGAGCGGCGGCGATGAAATTGTTGAGTATCTTGTTAAAAACGGAACAATCGACCTTGCATATGCTGATACATTTGCTCAAAATATCAAGGCTTTAGACCTTGCAAACACAAAGGCGGCAGCGGATGCAATTTTTGAAAAATATCCGAACGAAGAAATCAGTGAAGAAGAAAAGACTGTTGATGCTTCAATGCTCGGCGGTTACATCAGCGCAATCAACGGCTATGAAAAAGCTGTTGTTGATGCTGTTTTCCCTGACGGATATGATTACCTCAAGGATCTTCAGTTAGAGCTCAGCATTGAAACCAACGATTATGTTGCTTTCTTCGCTCAGGCTTTGGGTACATCTTTTGTTGACACGGCAACAGAAGAAATCGAAAATTATCTTGACAACACAATTCCCGGCAACCTTGACGGACTCAACGCTTTTTATGCTGACCTCAAAACAACAGTCGGCGAAGAAAAGGCAGAAGCTGTTCTCGGCGGCTTCATGACATCTGTTGACGCTTTCGTTGAATCTCTTTATGATCTTCTTGCAAAGCGTTTTGAAGCTCAGTTCGCAGTTGTAAGCTCTGCATATGAAAAGGCAGGCAGCCCGACTGAGATTGATGTTAAATCATATCTTGCTCTCAAACCTGTTTTTGCAGCATTTGACGGCAGCATCTATACTTATCTTGAAGCAAACGACAAGGTTGACATGATCAACGCTGACGTTGTTGCTCAGTATAAGATGCTTCTTGATAAGTTCTACAGCAAGTTTGCTGATTACGACGCAACAAAGGGTCTTATCGGTTTTGAAACAACCGAACTTGATTATGCTTCACGTGACGTTTACACAAACGATAAGATCAAGACTGAGAAATATGACGTTACAGAAGAAAAACTTCTTGACACCATCGAAAAGCTTGATTCATTCCTGACAGGTGAGCAGTTTGAAAGCCTTGCAGGCATTAACCTCAAAGAAACACTCACAGGTGTTCTTGATAATATCTATACTGATGATATTGTTAACACAATCGTAAGCCTTCTTTATCCGCTTGTCGGCACAGAGTTTGCAAAAGTTTGGGCGGGTCTTCCTGCTACAGTACCTGTTAAAGATCCGATAAGCACAACAATCACTCTCAGCCTTTATGGTCTTGAAGAGGCTATGGCTGCTGTTAACCTCAACCTTTTCCCAACAACTCTCGGTGCTGCAATCAAGGATAAATATCCTGAAGTTGCTGCTCTCCTGAAGCAGGCAACAACCAAGGCAACATATAACCTTGAGACAAATGAGTATACCGACCCGTGGAAAGATTCAGCAATTTGCGATGAAAACGGCAAACTTGCACTTGAATGGGGCGTAACAGACAAAGACAGCTTTGTTGACGCTGTAAGCACAGCACTTTCAGGTCTTGAACCACTTCTTATGGCACTTGTTTGCAATCAGGAAATGGCTCTTTCCAATAAGATTGGTACAGGTACCGGTAAGGCATTTGTTGTCTTCACAATTACTGTTGACCCTGTAACGCTCAAGCTTAATGCAAGTGCAAACTCAGGTTATAACAATCTCCTCGCTCCGATTTTTGAAGCGCTCGGCATGACTGCTCCTGACGGAGACAAGTTTGCAAACCTTGCAGAATTTGTTGAACTCGGAATACTTAATCCCGTTGAAGAACTTCTTGCAAAGATTGCAGAAGCACCTGTTGACTTTGTTCTTTCAGCACTTCCGAATCTTCTTTATGCATTGTCAACAGACACGGTTACTCCGCTTCTCGGAATGCTTAAAACAAACATTTCTTATAATGCAGATGCATCTTATAATGCAGTCGGAGGTCTTGCTGCCGGTACTGTTAAAGATGCTCTCACAGATGCAAAACCTGTTGCAATCAATGTCGGCGATATGCTCAACCTCAAAGACATGGGCATTGACCTTTCAAAGGGTCTCCAAGGAATCCTTGACCTTGTTGGCATTCAGCTTCCTGAAATTGATGCTCTCACAGTTATGACTCTCGGTTCTCTCAAAGAAATCGACACAGTCAGAAACGACTATATCTATAATAAAGACCTTCTCGGCGTTGCAGACGGCAAGGCACTGACAATTGAAGCTGACAAAGCTGACGTTGCTTATTACATTCTTACTTATGTTGTTGACCTTCTCAAGGACGAAGCATCTCTCAAGGGACTTCTTTCAGCATTCGTTAAGGATGAAGCACAGATTGATTCAATCGTTTCAACAATTGCATCTCTCGGTCTGAAATCAACCGGCGACGTTGTTGCAGCTCTCATCGAGCTCATCAACGCTGAGAAATATCCGCAGTCAACATTTGCATGGCCTGAAATGCCGGTTGCTGAAGAACCGACAGAGGGTGAAGAAGCTGCTGAGGATACAGAAGATACTTTCTACACCATGTGGTGGCAGAAGGAGCACGCAGAGTATGTTTCTGAAAACCTTGTTTCATTTGTGACAAACCTTGCAAATCTTCTTGGCTATGACATCAGCGAAGTCCTCACAGATTTCCTTGCAACCCTTTACACAAAGGAAAACCTTGTTAAGCTTGTTGACCTCGTTAACGGCTTGCTTGCTCAGGTTGACGAAAACGAAACAATCAAATCAATCATCGACATCATTGATCCGCTTGTTAACATCAACGTTAAGGATACACTTGCAGCACTTGCAGGTTATCAGGTTCCTGACTTTGAGGACGGCGACAGAGATGCATTCGTAAACGCTCTTGTTGATTACATCAAGCCAATTGTTCCTGTTCTCAAGCTTCTCCTTGTTGACAGCGCAGATAACAGCGAAATCGTAATTGCAGATGCAATTGAAATCTTTGGCTATAACGGATATGACAATGCTCTTATCCCGATTCTTGAAGCCATCGGCTGCAAATCAGTTAACATCACAAAGTATGCTGACTTTGTTAAGCTTGACGATGAAGCAATGGTTAAGGCTGTTCTCAACCCGATTCTTGCTCTCATTGATGAAATTTCAGCAGACCCAATCAACGTTATCATCAGCTTGCTTCCGAACATCCTTTACTTCGTTGACTTCGGTGGTCTCCAAATGGCAATCGACAACATTCTTGAGCCTGTTTATGTAGTTCTTGACGTTGTTCGCCCGGTTTACAACATTGACCTCACAGTCAACCTCAGCCTTGATGAAATCATCACTGATCTTCTTGCAAAGGCTGACATCAAGTCAATCGGCTATTCAGACATCTCAACAGTAGTCAAGTCACTTGGTACTGTTACTGAATACAAATCAGCAAACGGCAGCACAGCAACAAGCCTTGTTGTTGAAGAATCACTCACACCTGAATTCATCACTGTTCTTCTCAGAATGGTTATCAGCACAGTTATCTTCTCGGATAACGTTGACAAGGTTGTTGAATATATTAAAACTAACAACGAGAGACTGACAGATGCTCAGGTTGAGACCGTTTCAAAAACTCTTCATGCACTTGCTGAAATCGCAGTTCCCGATCAGATTCTCAGAGTTCTCTATTACATCTTCTTCGGCTTGAACACCGGTGTTGCAGAATCACTTGACCTCAAGATTTTTGTTACAGGAGCAATTGAAGAAGCAATTGCCATGTTTGCAGATTCCGACGTTAAGAAATACGTTGACGCTGCAATGGAAATCCTTAAAGCATTGAACGGCTCAGCAAATCCGGAAGATCCGGATGCACCGGTCACTCCGGACAATTGCAGCCACATCTGCCACAAGGATGGCTTCATGGGCTTGATTTACAAAATCATGCGCCTGTTCTGGAAGATCTTCGGAACAAACAAGACTTGTGTTTGCGGCGTTGATCACTATTAATCAAAGGCTTATTCATGGTTAAAATAAAATAAAAAAATTAGCCGTTGTTTTATTCAGCGGCTGATTTTTCATGATATTAACAAAAAGCACTTGACAAAAATATAATGCAGTGATAGAATCTAAACAATGAAACCGTTGAAGCGGGGATAAAGGCGATCATGCTCGCACAGAGAGTCCGTGTTGCTGGGAATCGGATGGAAAACAAGTCGTCAAATGGGCCGCCGAGGGCGCAGTCAAAGGTGATTTTCACTGAGTATTCTGCGACGTGTTTTGACATACGTCAGTTGTCAGGGATATGATAGTATCCTGCAAAGTGCGCAGTTTTGCTGCGAATCAAGGTGGCACCACGGATTTAAGTTTATTCGTCCTTGACAGAGCTTACTCTGTCAGGGATTTTTTATTTTGTCAGGAGGCAAGGATTATGATTACGCCGAGCTTGGAAGAAGTTAAAAAAATTGCGGCTGAGGGTGAATATAACACGATGCCGGTCAGCACGGAGATTTATTCCGACGTCAAAACTCCCGTTGAGGTCATGCGGATTTTGATGAACGTTTCAAACCATTGTTATATGCTGGAAAGTGCCGGCGATAACGAAAACTGGGGCAGATATACTTTCCTCGGTTATGCGCCGAAAATGGAGATTACCTGTGTCAACGGTGTGTTCAAAACAAACGGACTCACAATTGAAACAAACGAGCCGCAAAAATACATCAGAGATATTCTCTCACAATATAAATGCAAGCCAATGGCTAATTTGCCGTCATTCACAGGTGGCTTGGTCGGCTATTTTTCCTATGATTATCTCAAATATGCCGAGCCGACGCTGAACCTTGACGCAAAGGACACCGAAAGCTTCAACGATGTTGACTTGATGCTGTTTGATAAGGTTATCGCATTTGATAACTTCCGCCAGAAAATCATTTTGATTGTCAACATCTCGCTCAGTCATGCAGAGGAGGAATACAACCGTGCGATTCTTGAGCTTGAGCAGATGAAACAACTCATCAGAAACGGTGAACCGAAAAAGGATTTGCATGGCAGCCTGAAATCAGATTTTACTCCGCTGTTTGATGAAGAACAATATTGTAAAATGGTTGAAAAGGTGAAGCATCACATCGTTGAGGGCGATATTTTTCAGCTTGTGCTTTCCAACCGCCTTGAAGCTGAGTTTGAGGGCAGCTTGTTTAATACTTACAGGGTTTTGCGCTCGCTTAATCCGTCACCGTATATGTTCTATTTTTCAGGCTCAGGCATGGAGGTTGCAGGCGCATCGCCCGAAACGCTGGTTAAGCTTGAAAACGGCGTTTTGCACACGTTCCCGCTTGCAGGCACACGTCCGAGAGGCAAAACCGAAAAAGAAGATTTGGAGCTTGAAAAGGGCTTATTGGAAGATGAAAAGGAGCTTGCAGAGCACAATATGCTTGTTGACCTTGGCAGAAACGACCTTGGCAAAATCAGCAAATTCGGCACGGTTGAGGTTGAAAAGTACCACGTGATTCAGCGTTATTCCCACGTAATGCACATTGGCTCAACTGTCAGGGGCGAAATTGCAGATGAATTTGATGCCCTTGATGCTGTCAACGCAGTTCTCCCGGCAGGTACGCTTTCAGGTGCACCTAAAATCAAGGCTTGCCAGCTCATCAATGATTTGGAAGATAACAAACGTGGAATTTACGGCGGTGCAATCGGTTACATTGATTTTTCGGGTAACCTTGACACCTGCATCGCAATCAGAATTGCATATAAAAAGAACGGTAAGGTTTTCGTCCGCAGCGGTGCAGGCATAGTCGCAGATTCCGTGCCCGAAAAGGAATATCGTGAATGCATTAACAAAGCGGCAGCAGTTGTCAGTGCACTGAAAACCGCACAGGAGGCAGATTTATGATTGTTTTAATTGATAATTACGACAGCTTTTCATATAACCTTTTTCAGCTTGTCGGCTCGCTTAACCCTGACATAAAGGTCATCAGAAATGATGCGCTGACGGTTGATGAAATTGAAAGTTTGGCACCGCAGAGCATAATTATTTCTCCCGGTCCGGGCAGACCTGAAGACGCAGGAATTTGCATTGAGCTTGTGAAAAAGCTTGGCGGCAAGATTCCGATTTTGGGTGTGTGCCTCGGTCATCAGTCAATCTGTGCCGCCTATGGTGCAACGGTTTCTTATGCCAAGCAGTTGATGCACGGCAAGCAATCAGATGTAACCGTTGACACAAGCAGCAAAATTTTCAGCGGACTTGATGAAGTGGTTCCTGTTGCAAGGTATCATTCGCTGGCGGCGGTTGAAAGCACAATGCCTGCTTGCCTGAAAGTGACGGCAAAAACGCAGGACGGCGAAATCATGGCAGTTGAGCACAGGGAATATCCTGTTTACGGCTTGCAGTTTCACCCTGAATCAATCATGACGCCAAGCGGCAGAGAAATGCTGAAAAACTTCATTGATTCGAGCCGATGAAAAAGAAACTCACGGAAATGACATTGGAAGAGCTGTGGCAGATGTTTCCCGTTTCCCTTGTGCCGCATGATGAGCGCTGGAGTGATTACTATGATGAAATGAAGTGCTTTTTATGCAGTATCCTTTCACCTCATCGAATTGAGCGAATCAGTCACATCGGAAGCACGGCAATAAGCGGCATTTGTGCGAAGAATATTATAGATATTCTTATAGAAACAGAAGCTGATGAAAGCATGGAAGCTGTTGCAGAAGTGATTGAACACAGCGGGTTCATCCGAATGTCATCGGAAATGAATCGGGTGTCATTTAATAAGGGCTATACCGAAAGCGGCTTTGCTGAAAAGGTTTTTCATTTACATTTGCGCTTTGCAGGTGACAATGATGAACTTTATTTCAGGGATTACCTGAGTGAGCATCCGCAAACGGCAAAGCAATATGAACAGTTGAAGCTGGAGCTATGCAGAAAATACGAGCACAATCGGGATGCATACACAGCGGCAAAAGCTGATTTTGTGAACAAATGGACAGCAGAAGCTAAAAAGACTTATGCAAACAAATACAGCAAATTTTAAGGAGGAACAACCATGATTAAAGAAGCTATAATCAAAATTGTAAATAAAGAGGATCTGACCTATGATGAAGCATATCAGGTCATGAACGAAATCATGAGCGGCGAAACAACTCCCACTCAGAATGCAGCTTTCCTTGCCGCACTTTCAACAAAAAGCACAAGAGCTGAAACAATTGAAGAAATTTCAGGCTGCGCAGCGGCAATGAGAAGCCATGCAATGCAGGTTGAAAACAACATGGAAACGCTTGAAATTGTTGGAACCGGCGGCGACAATGCTCACAGCTTTAATATTTCAACAACGTCTGCCTTTGTTCTTGCAGCAGGCGGAGTCAAGGTTTCAAAGCATGGCAACCGTGCGGCATCGTCATCATCGGGCACAGCGGACTGCCTTGAAGCGCTTGGCGCAAACATCAGCCTTGAGCCTGAAAAATGCATTGAGCTTTTGCGTAAGGTCGGTTTCTGCTTCATGTTTGCTCAAAAATATCACACATCAATGAAATACGTCGGCGCAATCAGAAAAGAGCTTGGCTTCA
>JAMPAE010000061.1 GCA_023667385.1 Ruminococcus sp. | reverse complement strand
GGAAGACCGATGTTAGTCATCTCAGCAAGGTTTGCACCTTTACCGCCGAGAAGCTCTCTCATGTCTGCGTTTCCTTCACTGAACAAATAAACAAATTTCTTGCTCATTGAGATAATTCCTCCTAATTTAATTTTTCATCTTAAAAGTGGTCACCGAAAAAGGGTAGATTTCGGCGTTCATAATATTTTACCAAATTTTTTGCTCGATGTCTATTGATGTTTTAGATATAAAGCAATAGAATATTTTGTGAATTTTGTAAAAAATTACATCATTGTGATGCTCAGAAGAAAAAATAATGCTTTTGATCACGATTTTTTTACCTTTCATATAGAAATTTTATCAGTTATATGTTATTATTAGCGTATCTATGATAAAAAAACACAAAACACCTGATTTTGTCTGTTTTATTTTTTATAAAAATTTAAGTTCATCTATGCCGTGTATACTATTATATTATAAATTACACACCACAATTTTTCAGAAAGGCTCGGTGTTATTTCATGAAAAAAACCACAAGAGTTATAAGCCTTATCATCTGCTTATTTATGCTCTTCTCATTTGCAGGCTGCAAAAAAGAGGAGGCAAATAATGACGCAAACGAATCCACCGTTGCTTCAACAACCGAGGAAGATAAGGTTGCTAAAAACCGCACGGTTAAGTTTGAGCTTCCGATTGGAATGATTGACAAAAAATACCGCAACGACCTTGATGCTTATTGCGAGGCAAACGGCTTCATCAGCGCAAAGCTCAATAAGCGTACCCAAACCGTGACAATCAAAATGAAAAGCTTTTCTCATGAGCTGCTGCTCGGCAACATCGGCATGACCGTGCTCAAATCAATCAACGAGATTGCTTCATCAAAGAAATATCCGAGTGTTAAGCAAATCAAAAAAATCAACACTGATGATTTCAGCGAGGTGACAATTCTTGTTGACAGCCGGCAATATAAAAAAGACGGTGACTCTGCGCCTTATGTAATCGGTCAAAGCTGCCTGCTTTATCAGCTTTATGCCGGCGTGAAGAACTACAGTTGCACTGTCAATGTTGTGGATCAAAAAACAAACCAGGTCATCGATCAAAAAGTTTACACTGATAAAGACTAATAACAAGGAGGATCTTCATTATGCAAATGACTTTCAGATGGTTCGGAAAAGATAAAGACACTGTTTCGCTTGAGCAAATCAGGCAGATTCCCGGGGTAACAGGCGTTGTTCCTGCGCTTCACAAGCTCCCGTGCGGCGAGGCATGGCCGCTTGACATGGTCATGGAAATGAAAAAAGAAATTGAGGACGCAGGCCTGACAATGGAATGCATTGAAAGTGTTAATGTTCATGAAGACATCAAAATCGGCTTGCCCACAAGAGATAAATACATTGAAAATTACATCACCAGCATCCGTAACCTTGCAAAAGCAGGCGTTAAGGTGATTTGCTATAATTTTATGCCGGTTTTCGATTGGACAAGAACCGACCTTGCAATGGACATGGGCAACGGTGCAACCTGCCTTTGCTATCATGGTGAACAAATTGAGGGCAAAAGCCCTGAAGATATGTTCAAAGAAATTGACGATAACTCAAACGGTTATGCAATGCCCGGCTGGGAAACCGAACGCATGGGCGAAATTAAGGAGCTTTTTGAAAAATACAAAGGTGTTACCGCTGAGGACCTTTGGGCAAACCTCAAATATTTCCTTGAAAAAATCATCCCTGTTTGCGAGGAATGCGACGTCAAAATGGCGATTCATCCCGATGATCCGCCATGGGACATCTTTGGTCTGCCGAGAATCATCAAGGATATTGACTCGCTCAAGCGTTTCCTCAAGCTTGTTGACAGCCCATATAACGGACTCACCTTCTGCACCGGCTCGCTCGGCGCATCGGAAAACAACGATTTGCCGGCAATGATTCGTGAGGTCGGCAGCAGAATATATTTTGCGCACATCAGAAATGTTAAAGTTGAAGGCAATCGCTTCAACGAAACATCTCACCTTTCTTCTGACGGCAGCCTCGACATTTATGAAATTGTTAAGGCGCTTCAGGAGGTCGGCTTTGACGGCTACATTCGCCCCGACCACGGCAGAATGATTTGGGGTGAAACCGCAAGACCGGGCTACGGTCTTTATGACAGAGCGCTCGGTGCTGCTTATATCAACGGCATTTGGGAAGCCTGCGAAAAGAGCCGAAAGGATTGATTTTTTCAGTATGCGGGTGAAACGTCCGATATAGCAAGCATTCCCCCGCACAGTAAAATGGCTTCAAAATCAGAAGCCGGAATTGGAGAAGTATATGAGTTTTATTGAATTTGAATCGGTCTATAAAAGATACCAGACAGGAGAAATTGTCATCACCGCTGCCGACGGAGTAAATTTCAGCATTGAAAAGGGTGAATTTTGCGTTATTGTTGGTGCAAGCGGCGCAGGTAAATCAACTGTTATGAACCTGCTTGGCGGAATTGACGCCTGCAATGACGGCAAAATCCGTGTTGCAGGCAAGCTCATCAACGGACTTTCCGAAAAAGAGCTTATCGACTATCGCAGAAACGATGTCGGCTTCGTCTTTCAGTTTTATAACCTTGTGCCGAACCTGACAGCACTTGAAAATGTTGAGCTTGCAAGCCAGCTTGTTAAAAAGCCGCTCAGCCCAAAAAAGCTGCTTGAAAGGGTTGGCCTTGCGGAAAGAATGGATAACTTCCCCTCACAGCTTTCGGGCGGTGAACAGCAGAGAGTTGCAATTGCAAGGGCACTTTCAAAAAATCCAAAGCTTCTGCTTTGCGATGAGCCAACGGGCGCACTTGACTATAAGACCAGCAAGCAGGTGCTCAAACTTCTCCACAGAACCTGCCGTGAAACCGGCACAACCGCAATTATAATCACCCATAACCCGATTCTTGCAGACATGGCAGACAGAATCATCACCATGCGAAGCGGACGTGTCATTCAAATTGCCGTTAACGATAATCCGCTTCCGGTTGATATGCTTGAATGGTGAGCCATCCTGCCGTTTAAGTTAAACACTATTACTCGATTATGAGGTGAATGATAAATGAACAATGTCTTATTTAAAGACACAACCCGCACAATCGGAAAAACAGCTTCCAGATTTTTTTCAATTGTTGCAATTGTTGCGCTCGGCGTCAGCTTCTTTGCCGGAATGAACGCAGTTTCTCCCGATATGCTTGAAACCGCAGCAAATTATTATAAATCGTCCAATGCAGCCGACATCAGAATTATTTCAACCGCCGGGCTGACCGATGAGGACGCCGCTTTGATTTCCACAATCAACGGCATTGAAACCGTTTCGGGCGAAAAGTTTGTTGACGGTGTTGTCAAAGTCAACGATGAAGCAATCAGTGACATGGATGGCTCGCAACTGACAGTGCGTGCAATTGCGTTTGACGTTAACAAGGCCGTTGCAGCCTCACAGGGCGAAAACGACAGAAGCTTTGTCAACCGCCCTCAGCTTGTCAGCGGCTCATGGCCAACCCAGCTCAACGAATGTGTTGTTGACCAAAGCAAGCTCTCCACCCCGAAGGAGTTCAAAATCGGCTCAATTGTCACAATTGAGGGCAACGAGACCGACGTTGAAGGCTCGCTTGAAAACACACAATATAAAATTGTGGGCATCATCAGAACTCCGCTTTACATTTCATATAACCGAGGCAACACCACCATCGGCACAGGTAAGCTTGGCACGTTTATCTATGTTCCGATGCAAAACTTCAAGGATGATTACTATTCTGCACTTTCAATCAAAATTGCAGGCTCAGATGCATATGATCCATATTCGGATGAATACAGCAGCATGGTCGCCCCGTATATCTCATATCTTGAATCAATTTCATCTGAAAGGGTCAGCGCAAGAGTTGAATCAATTAAGCCGTCGATGACCGAAAAGGTTGAGGCGGGCGAAAAAGAATACATCGCAACAAAATCAGAGGTTGACGACACCATTGAAGCCGCCAAATCTCAGGTTGAAACTATCCTTGATATGGCTGAAAACGGCGACAAAAAGCTTGCCGAATTTAAAAAGCAATATAATGAAAAGGTTGTTGAAGCCGAAAGCAAAATCGACAGCAGCAAGCTTGAGCATTCCACGCAATATGCCGCATGGGAGGAAAAGCGCAACCAATACAACGAAACAAAAGCGTTGCTCAACAAATATGCAACCGCTGAAACCGATTTCAAAAACGCAACAACCGAATATAACGTTGCAAGCTTGCAGGTTAACACACTTTATTCAACGGTTGAATATCTTGAAAGCCTTGTTGCAACAACAAGAAGTGCTGTTGACCAGCTTAATCAAAAGCAGGACACCAGCGCCGAAGACATCGTCAATCGCTTTGAAACTTCAGGCTTAGTCGGCCAAGAGGTTGACCAAATCATCAATGCGGTCAACAGCTTCACAGCTCTCGGCACAGCAGAAGAAATTTCAGCTTATATGGAGCCTCAGCTTCAATCGCTTGAAGCACAGCTTGCTTCGGCAAAAGTTGACCTCAGCCAGGCAAAAACAGAACTTGCGGAAAAGAAAGCAGAGCTTGACAAGGCAGAGCAGCTTGTTGCAAGGCTGAAAGCCGCCCAGGCTCAGATGGCAGGCGCAGAAGATCAGCTTGCCGATGCAGAAAAAGAGCTTAAAGACGCAAACTACAGCATTCAGTTCGGCGAGCTTGAAGTGCTTTCACAGCTCAATGATTTGAAAAATCAAATCACAAACTATGAAACCAATCTTCAGCTTGCAAAGGAAAAAGCAGGCACAGTTGAAGCCGAATTTGAGCAGGCAAAGAAAAATGCCTATCAAAAGCTTGAAAATGCAAAAAACAGGCTCAACTATTCGCAGAACTTCCTTGCAGGGCTCGACAGCTCAAAGTGGTATGTTTATGACAGAAATGACGCCCTTTTAGGCTTCGATGAATATAAAAGCACGGCAGACAGAGCCGCCGCAATTTCACTGATTTTCCCATGGGTATTCTTCCTTGTTGCGGCAATGGTGTGCCTCAACTCAATGGCACGAATGGTTGACGATGAAAGAACGCAGCTCGGCTCACTGAAAGCGTTGGGCTTCCGCAACGAAGAAATCGTCATGAAATATGTTTTTTATGCCTTTGTTGCAAGCTTCTGCGGGGCGGTTGCAGGCTCATTTTTGGGCTTTACCGTGTTCCCGTCAGTGCTTGATGCGTGCTTCGGCATCATGTTTGATGTTCCGTCAATCATCCTGAGGTATCGTTTAGGCTATGCTATACCCAGCATTGTAATTGCCGTTGCTTCAACAACATTCATTACCTGGTGGTCATGCAGAAAGAGCCTTGCCACCGATGCATCAACACTCATGCGCCCAAAAGCACCAAAGGAAGGCAAACGAGTTTGGCTTGAAAGGTTCCCGAACCTTTGGTCAAAATTCAGCTTCTCTGTTAAAATTACTCTCAGAAACATTTTCAGAAACAAGAAACGTTTTGTCATGGCAGTTTTCAGCGTTTTCGGCTGCACTGCACTTTTGGTTGCCGCTTTCGGGCTCAACAATTCAATCAACACAACTCTTGTAAAGCAGTTCTCAACAGAAGACGGCATTTGGAAATATGATATGCAGATCGTTCTCAACGGCTCATATGACACAACAATCACCGATTGCAATGCACTCATGACAGTCAGCTCAAGGCCGGAAATTTCTTCGGCAATGCTGGAATATATGAAAGTTTATGATTCAACAAGCGAAAAATCCGATGCATCAATGGAAACTTATCTTCTTGTTCCCGAAGATTCAAATGCAATCGGAAACTACATCAGGCTCAAAAGCGGCAAAACAGAGCTTACTCTTCCGCAAAACGGAGCTGTGATCACAAAGAAGCTTGCAAAAACGCTCAATCTTTCAATCGGCGACAGCGTCATTGTTAACGTCAGCAACGACCGTCAGGTTAAAGTTCCTGTGGCAGGCATTGTTGAAAACTATACTTTCCACTATATCTACATGACAAAAGAGGTCTATAATGCCCTGTTTGGATCCAACCCGAAATACAACTACATTGCGGCAAACTTCTCATCCGAGCTTTCAGATGAGCAAAAGGTTGAGCTTGCCGGCGATTTGATGGGCGAATATGAAATCAGTGCGGTTTCATTTGTGGATGACATCAAGGATACCCTCTCGAACACGCTTGATGCAATCGGATATATTGTCATTGTGCTCATCATTTCGGCAGCTCTGCTCTCGTTCATCGTTATGTATAACCTTTCGATTACGAACATCAACGAGCGCATGAAAGAGATTGCAACAATCAAGGTGCTCGGCTTCAACAACATGGAGGTTGCCCAGTATATATTCAGAGAAAATATGCTGTTGAGTGTCATCGGAACGGTGCTGGGATTAATCGGTGGCATTGGGCTTCACCGAATGGTGGTTCATGTTGGTGAAGTAAATGTTGTTATGTTCGGCAGAAGCGTTGGAATCATGGGCTTCATCTATGCAGCATTTTTCTCAATGCTGTTCTCGCTGTTTGTCAACCTTGTTCTCAACCACAGGCTGAGGAAGATTGACATGGTTGAATCGCTTAAATCAGTTGAATAAAGCTTTTGGAAGCCTGAGCTATCAGAACTTCCCTGTCAACTGTAGTATATTATGACAAATTTCAATAAAAAAGGAGTTTTTCATTATGAACAATTTATCAGAAAAAATCGCAGCCATGCACGTTGTGCCTGTTGTTGTGCTCAACAATGCAAAAGACGCAGCACCGCTTGCAAAAGCATTAATCGACGGCGGACTTCCCTGCGCAGAGGTTACTTTCCGCACAGAGGCTGCTGAAGAATCAATTAAAATCATCACGGAAAAATATCCGGATATGCTTGTTGGCGCAGGCACTGTTTTAACTATTGACCAGGTTGACCGTGCAGTTAATGCCGGCGCAAAATTCATCGTCAGCCCCGGCTTTGACGCTGAAATTGTTGATTACTGCATCAGTAAAAAAATCCCTGTTTTCCCCGGCTGCGTAACCGCTTCTGAGGTTGCACAGGCTGTTAAAAGAGGTCTTACAACGCTCAAATTCTTCCCGGCTGAACAATGCGGCGGTCTTGCAACAATCAAGGCACTCACCAGCGCATATACCATGATTAAAATCATGCCGACAGGCGGCATTGGACCGAAGAACATCAAGGAATATCTCAGTTGCGACAAAATCGCTTGCTGCGGCGGAAGCTGGATGGTTAAAGGTAGCATGATTGACAACGGTGAATTTGATAAGATTACCGAGCTGACAAAAGAAGCTGTTGCCATGGCTAAGGAAGTCAGAGGCTAAATGCCGAAAGCACTGTTTAAGAATTTTATGAAAGGAACGGTTGCGGGTAAGCACACATAAAATTTTTGAGTTCTATCCCGCATCTTTAATAAAGCAATGAATTTGAATCTCAGACCAAAAAGTGAATGCAAATTTGACGCTGTGTCTCTCGGCGAAGTTATGCTTCGTCTTGACCCAGGTGAGGGCAGAATCCGCACAGCAAGAAGCTTTCGTGCATGGGAAGGCGGCGGCGAATATAACGTTGTCAGGGGCCTTCGCAGGTGCTTCGGACTGAACACCGCTGTTATCACTGCTTTTGCAGAAAACGAAATCGGACTTTTGATGGAAGATTTCATTTTGCAGGGCGGAGTTGACACCTCGCTCATCAAATGGATGAAAACCGACGGCATCGGCAGAGTATGCCGCAACGGACTGAACTTCACAGAACGTGGATTCGGAATCCGTGGTGCAGTTGGCTGCTCAGACCGTGCAAACACTGCAATTTCAAAGGCAACTCCCGATGATTTTGATTTCGATTATATCTTCGGCGAGCTTGGCGTTCGCTGGCTTCACACCGGCGGAATCTATGCCGCTCTTTCAGAGCAGTCGAGCGAAACTGTTATCGCTGCAATCAAGACTGCAAAAAAATACGGCACCATTGTTTCCTATGACCTCAACTATCGCCCGTCAATGTGGAGCGCAATCGGCGGACTTGAAAAAGCTCAGCAGGTCAACAAGGAAATTGCAAAATATGTTGACGTCATGATTGGCAACGAGGAGGACTTCACAGCTTGCCTCGGCTTTGAAATTGAGGGCAATGACGAAAACCTTTCAAAGCTGAACCTCGATGGCTATAAAAAGATGATTAACGAAGCTGCCAAAACTTATCC
>JAMPAE010000060.1 GCA_023667385.1 Ruminococcus sp. | reverse complement strand
GAACCCTAATTACAAAATCTATTTCCGCCATCACCCATACATTCCTGCGTGGGAAAGCAACCTTTATTGTGCGGAGCAAAATTAAAATCAAGGCACTATTTAAGGCACATACCAAAAAATGAAGCGATACAATCATGACGACTGTATCGCTTTTGTTGCTCTTTTATTTTATATATGCCGATGATACCCATCCATAGACACCATGAGTTGTGTCAAGGACGTATACCCAACCCGAAACAGTTGAGCTATAACCGATTACCTTCACAGGGAAGCCGTTATCAATACGGGTGATGATGTCATAATTTGTGCCCGGGCCCTTTCTCAAACGAAGACCTTCTGCATCATTTACGTACTTAACCTGAGCATTATCATATTTCTTGTCGGGTTCAACAAGGTTCGGCACAACCGTTGTTGTGCTGCTTGCAGGTCTCTTGTCAGAGGCATAATCAGCCGAGATCCAGCCGTAAACACCATAGCGGTCACTGCGTACATAAAGGAAGCCTTTTTCCTTTGTACTGTAAACCGTGCAGCTTGTGCCGATGGGAAGATATACGATTCTGTCTGATTTTGCATCGGGTTTGCTTCTGAGTGCAAGTGCATTTGCGGTTACATAAACCTTATATGTTGAGCTGATATATTTGCCCGGCTTTTGAACAGGAACAAAGTTGAAGCCATAAGGATCAGCAGTTGTTGCAGGTGCTGATGAAGCAGGCTTTGTTGTTGACGGCTTGGTTGACGGAGCTTTGGTTGTTGTCGGTTTAGCCGTTGTTGAAGCTGATGCGGGCTTCGTTGCAACAGGTTTCGTTGTGCTTGGCTGAGCTGTGGTGCTCGGTCTTTTTGTTGTTGACGGGGCTTTGGTTGTGCTTTGAGTGGTTGTTACCTTTTCGGTCGAATTAACAACAGGTGCTTTTGTTGCTTTTTCGGTTGTATCAGCCACGGATGTATCCGGCTCGGTTACCTTGGTCGTTTCGTCTGTTGCTTCTTCTGAGGTTGGCTTAGAGGTTTCCTCTTTGCTTGTTTCGTCCTCAGTCTTTTTCGTTGTCGGAACTTCTTTTTTTGTCGGCTTTTCCTCTGCACTCGTGCTTTCTGATGTGCCTGCATTAACGTTTGTTGACGGTTTTTTGGCAACAAAGTTGTTTTTAATTACACTTGCGCCAACAGCAACAATCACAATCAGGAACACCACCATCACAGCAACGGCAGCACCGCCCCTTTCTGTTTTCCTTGATGTGACATACATATCATCAAGGTCATCGTCATCCTCTTCATCTGCTTCTTCATCTTCCGCAGTCTCTTCACCGTAATCAGCTTGGGCAGCAGCAAACGCATTTTCAGCCGGCTCCTGCTCGGCGGTTTCATCTGCTTCGACGTTTTCTTCAGCCTGCTCAGTAATTTCTTCCTGCGGCTGCTCATCAACTTCGCTCACTTCGTCAGCATAGGAAACGCCGACAAGTGCATCTTCATCTGAAACAACCTCGCTTTCAATCACCTGTTCGGTTTCGTCAATTTCAAGCTCTTTTGCTGTTTCTTTATCATTATCGGCGCTGAACTCAGGCTCACTTTCGTCAATCGGCTCACTGCCGCTGAAAACATCAATTGATTCGGTTTCGGCAGTTTCATCAAATTCACTGTCAAGGCTCATGATTGTTCCGCAATTTTCGCAAAAGCCCGAACCCGGTTCAAGTTCACGTCCGCAATTTGTGCATTTCATGTGGTTCACTCCCATTTATAGTTAGCTGAGAGAAAGTCTGACTAATTCATAGCTTTCTTAGTTTATCATACCACATAAAAACATTCATTGCAAGCAAATTGTCAAATAATGTTGAACGATGAATTTTCAATATACACTTTCATCTGCACACAACAAGCTCGCTTTTAATTCCGTTGAGTTCAATTATATTTTCTGAAGCTTCAACGCTGAAACTTTCCGCAGCAGATGCGTTTTCTTCATATGAAATACTCGTTGCAATACCTCTTGAAACAGCAGTGAACATTGCATCGGCAGGAACATGGATTCTTGACGTTGCAGAAACTTGATTGATTGCCACTTCACCGTTTAATGTTTTGCAAACAACATTCATGTCAAGGCTGCAATTGATTTCCACCGTACCTGAAACATTTTCCATAATAACATTGTGCGTTTTTGCGTCGAGCTCAATGCTTTCACAGTCAAGCGAGCTTAACTCAATTGTTTCAGCGTTAACTTCAAGCTCAACCTTGCCGAGATAGCGATTGGGCAATTGCACAAAAGCTTTCAGCGCCTGTTTTGAAATTGCCTGGGTCAGTGCTTTTTTGCGTATGACATCAACATCTATTCTGTTTCTGATGTCATCAATTTTGATTTTCAAATCACTTTGAAGTGATTGCAGAGAATCGGAAACTATGCGTATGAGCAGTTTTTCACCGTCATAACCCGAAACATAAAGCTCATTCACTCCGCCAAGCTTAATGTCGAAGCGCTTCACTTCGTCAATGTCATATTCCGTTTTGCTTTCATAAAGATAATCGTTTTTTCTGACAAGTGCAGTTTCATTTGAAAACAGTTCATCCATTGTCACATTAAACAGCGAGCAAATTGCTCTGATATTTTCCATTTCGGGAACTCCTGCATTGGTTTCCCATTTTGTAACCGCCTGCCTTGACACACCCAATTTTTCAGCAAGTGCCTCTTGCGACATACCTGCCTGTTTGCGCATTATTTTAAGCTTATCTGCAAAATTCATAATAATACCTCCGTTAATTGCTGACTCGATTATACAGCAAAAATTTCTGCCGAACAAGAAATTGCCGATTGCATTTTTCATTTTTTTGCTACTTTGCGTAGCATTTATTAAAATGCTTCGCCCTTTACTGCACTTGACAACGAAAATCAGTGACTATATAATTAATGGAAAGGCATTGCAAAAATCGAGCTTATAAACATTGAAAGGATGTTAAAATTGAAAAAAATCAAACTCAGCAGTGAAACTGTTTATCTTCTTGCGATTTTGTTAATTTCATTTGCGGTTGCGATGATTTCATCAACCAACTTCGGTATTTCCATGATTGTTGCACCTGCATATATTATCAGCGAAAAAATTTCATTCCTCTCTTTCGGTCAAAGTGAATATGTTGTGCAGGGCATTTTGTTTATCGTATTCTGCATTCTGATGAAAAAGGTCAAACTTGTTTATTTCAGTTCCTTTTTAACAGGGGTAATTTACGGCGCAATTCTTGATGCATGGCGGATTATCATTCCGCATTTCAACCCTGATGTCACTGTTCCCGGTGCACTTCCCTTTGCGCTTAAAATTGTTTATTTTGTGCTGGGTATGCTCATGACCTCGCTTGCAATTGCACTATTTTTCAGAACATATATTTATCCGCAGGTATACGACTTCTTTGTTAAAGGTATCACAGAGCATTTCAAGTTAAATCAAACCAAGTTTAAGATGTGCTTTGACGTGACATTCCTTTTGATTTCATGCGTGCTCACGCTTGTGCTTTTCCGCAGGTTTGTCGGCATCGGTGTTGGCACACTGATTATGACGTGCCTAAACGGCATATTAATCGGAGGATTCGGCAAGCTGATTGACAAATTCTTTGAAATTACGCCGAGGTTTCCGAAGTTTGCCGCAAAGTTTGATTTGTAATTTACACATGGAGAAACAAAAATGGAACTGCTTAAAATTATGAAAAACCGCAGAAGCGTTCGTAAATACACCGACGAAAAAATTCCGCAGAAGAAGCTCCGCATGATTTTGCAGGCTGGCTTGCTTGCACCAAGCAGCAGAAACATCCGCCCGGTTGAATTTATTGTTGTTGAAGATAAAGATACGCTGAAAAAGCTTGCAAAAAGCAAATCAGCCGGCTCAGGAATGATTGCTGACGCTGCGTGCGCAGTTGTTGTCATCGGCAATGCAAGCAAAGCCGATGCATGGATTGAGGATTGCTCGCTTGCACTGGGAAATATGCTTTTGATGGCGGAAGATTTAGGCATCGGCGCCTGCTGGGTGCAGATACGGCTGAGGAAAACGCTGCTCGGAAAAGCTTCGGGTGCATATGTCAAAAATGTGCTCGGTATACCTGACAGCTTTGAAGTTGAAGCGATACTTTCACTTGGCATTGCTCAAAAGTCCGAATCACCACGAAGCTGGGACAAAACCGAGCAGGACAAAATCCACTTGGAGAAGTTTTGAAAGGGCAACTAAATGAAAAAAGTATTAGACTCATGGAGCGGTATGCGCAAATATCTTGAGCAGGAAATGCTCGCCGAGTCACTGCGTGGAAGAATCCGCTATAACTGCACAACTTATGTCAACATGTACAACTGCAAGGTGTTTGAAATTTTCGTTGACGGCAACTGCGTGAAACGTTTTTCATGGGAAACCGTAAACTCATATTTCATTAATAACGGTTATGTTAAAAAAGCAAAACCGATGAATATTCAAGATTATTGGAACGGATTTTTTAAAGCCTTAGAGAAATATCCAATCAATGCCCGAACCGAATATACAGATGATGAATTTTGTTCGGCGCTGAAAGAATACCGCAATCAAGCGATTCAGGAAAGCATCTGCTCGGCAAATCCGATTGTGAAAATGTTCGCACTGCTCGACAGACGAATCGGCGAACGTACGCTTGAAAAGCTTGGTGAAAGCATCAGCAAAGAACCTGAATGGCTTAGGCTTTTCTTCGGGTTGAGGAAGCCGCAATCCAAAAATAAGCCGAAGAAGAATGTGCAATAAATCTCTGCGAATATAGCAAAAAATACCACCTGAACAAATTCAAGTGGTATTTTTTCTTCTTTTTTACGGTGCGGGTAAAAGCTTAATAAAGCTACCCATTCGCCCGCAGTATTTTCATTGGCAAAAGCTTACTGCTTTGCGCCGTTGTCAAACATTTCGAGTGCCTTAACGCTTGCTGCGAAGCAGTTTGCAAGGCCTTCCTCGTTCATGTTGTCATATGTATCTCTTCTGGTGTGATAATAATCCTCAAGCTTGTGGTTAAGTCCTGTTACGCCCGTTGCACGGAAGCCGGCCTGAGCAAATGCTGCTGAATCGGTTGCGCCGCCAAGAGGAGGTACCCAGCCTTTTTTGCAGGGAACATCAACAGCTTGCGCAGCTTCCATGAATAAATCTGAAACGTCTTTGTCAGCTTTAACAGTGCCGTTGAGGTCACGGTAGTTTGTCATGAGGAACTTCGGGTCATGAATTGTGTCATAAGAGAAAATAAAAGTGGGAACATCGTCAAATTCACCCTTATGCTGCTCACACCATGCTTTTGCACCTCTGAGACCTGCTTCTTCCGAACCTGTGAGAACAACGCCGATTTCTGTGTTTTCAAATTCGATACCCTCATCCTTGAGCGCTTTGAGGATTGCAATGCCCATGTAGCAGCCTGAAAGGTTATCGTTTGCACCGTCAACAACTCTGCGATAGTTTACCATGAAATAAAGGCCGAAGATGAACGGAACAAAAATCAAGCCCCAAAGTCCCGCTTTAACAAGAGGATCGGAAACGCTTGCAACAGCAGGTGCAAGTCCGTTTTTGGCAACATAGATGATTGAAAGCACAAGGTAATAAACAGCGCCGACACCGCAAAGAATTGCGTGTCCTTCAAAGCCAACGCCGCCCAAAGCATAGTTTACGGGCCACTCCCATGCTGCATCAGGATGTCCGTTGAAAAGGATTCTTCTTTTTACTTCACCCTTGCAGCTTTTGATTGCAGTTACGTTGTGGCCTGTTTTCTCCTTAAAGCACGGGTCAATAAGCTTTTTATAAAAACCAAACTGCATCAGAACAATGAACAAGCCTGCAACAATTAAAACTGCCGAAACAATCGGACAGAAAAAAAAGAGAACAACTGCAAGCAGCACAAACGTAATTGTGAAGAAAATCCAGCCGAAGAATGAACCCGGATTTTCCTTGAACGCTTCAACGTCCGCTCTTTCACAGCCGCAATCATTTTTCAAAACGTCCGCCATATATTGGCAAGCCTGATGCTCACCCTTTGAGCCGGGGTCACGTTTTTCAAAGGTTTTGCAAATATGGGTGATTTCATCAACCATGTACTTTGCTGCCTCGTCCTTTTTGTTAATGATTTTCTTTAAGTCCATAAAGACTCTCCCTTCATATATAATAGAGATAATACTATCATAATTGTCGAATTTTTTCAACTATTTCGGAGTAAGATGTTAATAATAAATAATTAAGATGAATTAAAAAACAAAATCAGCCTGCCGTTTTCGGATAACGGAAGGCTGATTTTTACTTAAAGCTTAAACTCAAGAGTTTTTGTTTCACCTACACCAAATGATACGCTTTGGGCATCACCTGATTTTGCGCATGAAACTTCAATTGTTTGCTCAATGTCTGAAGTAATTGTCACTGTCGCAGTGCCGTTTGACAAATTCCATTTGAGGCAGTCAACAGTTGCTCTTGTTCTTGCCTTGATTCCGCAAATTTCGCCGCTTTCAAAATCATTGGGCACAGCAGGAAGAACTTCAATTTTTCCGCTGTTTGAATAAACCAAACTTTCATTGATGATTCCGAGGTATCCAATGCCAAAATCAGTGCAATAGCAGCTCAGGCGGTCAATGTCATGGTTTGTCATGAGTGAATCATAATAAATCCAATTGTTCATCAAGCCAACAAGGCTGTTTTGTACCTCTGCGGAGTTTTTGAGCCTTGCAGAAATCAGTGCCCTGTGAACAAGTGCATGGCTTGCGTCATTTTCGCTTGCCCTGTTTTCGATTGCCTGTTCGCAGGCGGCTTTCAGCTCAGCATTATCCTGCGTTTCAAACATCGGCCACACGCAGTAAAGATGACTCAGGTGGCGGTGCAGATTGTTCTCATCAAAGCTATAGGTTGCCCATTCCTTGAGCGCACCGCTTTCATCGCAAAGATAATCGGGCACATCAGCAAGCAGAGCCTCCCAGCGGCTGACGTCTGCATTTTCATCAACTGATTTCATGATGTCAATGAGCATTTCAAGGTTGCTTTTGCAGGCTGAAATGTCAATTGCGGAGTTTGCAACCGATGGACTCGGATAATTCGATGGCACGTTTTCGGGCGAATAGCTTGGCAAAATTGCGTATTTTTCTCCGTTTGCAAGCTCTGTTTTGCCCTTTTCAAACTTAACTCTGCCGTCTTTATCGGTGTAGTATTCTGCACTCATCATCTGCTGCCAGTAATTTGCCGCTTTTGTGAGCAACGGAAGCAGAATTTCACTTCTTAAATCGAGACAGCCTTTTTGATTCATCGCTTCGATTTGCACATCTGTGAGGTCATCTTCTGTCATTGGCAGCACTGATTTCAGGCTTTCCAAATCAAATTCGTCTGTAATCGGTATTTTCACGTCACCATAGCACTGCAAAGTTTCATAAAGCGGCTCAAGCATCCACGATGTGCCTGCATTCCAATAGCGGAACGGATAAGGATAGCAGGTTTCGGTGATTACGGCTTTGTCTCCGTCAGAATTGACAGGTGCCTGAATTGCATCGGTAAAGCCATGTGTTGCCTTTGCGTTTTCCTCCCAGTCGGGCATCTGACGCAGCAGGAAATATGTATAGCCGACATATAAATCCGCCATGTTGCTCGTGTTCATTGAGGAAGTCTGCAAATTGACGTTTGCGTCCATTGTATATTTGCTGCCCCAACCCGGTGCCCACTCGCCTGTCCACATTCCGTAAAGGCGAGGAGTTGAAAATCCGCCTGCGCAAAGATAAGCATATCTGCCTGAATAATAAACACGCTCCGCAAGGTCAGTGTTAATGCTCTTCTTTTTATATTGCTTTGCAACAAGTGTTTCGTTCGATGCGCTGCTGTCGGTATCTCCAAGCTTAAACGACACCGCATTAAACGCTTTTGAAAACACATCTGCATGACTTTCGAGCGCAACGTCATAGCTGAACTTTTCGTTTTCGGTGTATTTTTCGGCAACAGCTTCTGCTTTCTTTGCAAGCTCATCAACCAACGCATAGCTCTGTGCATCGGCAAAATCATCATATGCACCCATGTCATAGGTTCTGTCGGAAACTGCAATGAGATAAACATTTTCTGCGTCTTTGATTTTGATTTGCGGGTCATTTTTTTCGCCGCAATATTGCTTATCAGGCTTTGATGACGGATATTCAGCGGTCTTCTTTCCGCCCTCATTGATGACGTAAATCATGGTTGCATAGCCG
>JAMPAE010000005.1 GCA_023667385.1 Ruminococcus sp. | reverse complement strand
AACAACAGGAACAAGTCCTCTTTGCCCGGCAATTTCAAGCGCCTTGTCAAGAACACTCATGTGCCCCCTGTGCAATCCATCAAAATTACCCAGTGCCAAAACAGTATCACCGTTTAGCATAATATCATCAAAAGCTGACACTTTTTAATCACTATCTTTCTGAGTATACCCTCTTTACTTTTAAAACACCTTTAAAAACCGAAATTTCTCCGATGCCGAGAAATTTTTCATCGGGTGAGTATACGCCATAATATCCGTCTTTTTTTTCGCATCTGATGCGGTCCAAGTCAAGCTCGCCGCCGTTTGAAAAGCGCTTTGCCTGAGCTGATGTCACTTTGATGCGCTCATAACCGAGCATATCATCAACAGCAACAACCGCATTTAAAAGTTTCCCCTGTTCTTTCATTTCTTCAAGCTGCTCAAAAGTGAAACAGCTTTCAATTCCAATTGAGTTTGCACTCGTTCTTTCAAGTGATGTCATGACTGCACCACAGCCAAGCACCTCACCTATATCCGAAATCAACGAGCGTATATATGTACCGCTTGAGCAGGAAACATCAATGACATATTCATTCTTTGCTTCATTGCAAGAAACAAGCGAAAGCGAATAGATGGTTATATCACGCTCTTCACGCTCAATTTCAACGCCCTGCCTTGCAAGCTCATAAAGCCTGACACCGTTCTTTTTGATTGCCGAATACATCGGCGGAAGCTGCTTGATTTCACCGATAAACTGCGTGAGCACAGCAAGCACGTCCTCTTTTGAAGCTGTTACCTCCCTTTCCTCAAGCAACTTGCCGGTAATATCCAGTGTATCCGTTGTTTTACCAAGCAAAAACGCCGCACGATATGCTTTATCATGACTTGGAATCAACTCAATGAACCTTGTTGCACCGCCAAGCGCAACGGGAAGCACACCTGTTGCCATCGGATCAAGCGTACCTGTGTGCCCTGCCTTTTTTTCAGAGAAAATCCGCCTCAGCTTCGCCGCCGCAACAAACGATGTGATGCCCTGCGGCTTGTTAACACAAATGAATCCTGTCACAACTGCACCTGACCTAAATGTTTTTCTGTTTCTTCAATAATCTGCCTTTTGATTTCATCAATACCGCAGGTGAAGCTGCATCCTGCCGCCCTCAGGTGACCGCCGCCACCAAAAGCAGAGCAAATTGCCGAAGCGTCCACGCCCTCATGTGTTCTGACTGAAACCTTAAAAATGCCGTCGCTCTTTTCTTTGATTGTCACTCCAACAAGCACGCCCTCAATCTGCCTTGAAAAAGCAACAATTGCGTCAACGTCCTCATCAGTTGTGGAGGTTTGCTCAAGCATTTTCCTTGTGACAACCAACAGACACAGCCTGTCACCAAGGTGAAATTCCATACTGTCAAGGCACATTGCCTGAAGCTTAACATAGCCCTTCTTTTTGGTTTCAAACATTTTCACGTTGATTGCAGCATGATCTGCACCGAGAGCTATAAGCTCAGCGGCGATTTCATGCGACCTTACCGTAACGTTTGAATAGCGAAAACAACCCGTATCAGTTGAACAGCCGGTATAAAGGCATGAAGCCATATATTCGTCAATCGAAACGCCCAACGCTTTGATTATCAGAAACACAATTTCACAAGCTGACGCTGAATCACTTTCGATGTAGCTTTCCTTTGCAAAAAGGCGGTTTGTTCCGTGATGATCAATCGCCAAATCAACCTTGTCGCCAAACTCTGATTCAACATCCTTGCCAAGCAGTTTTTTGTCTGCAACATCAACGCTGACAACGAAGCCGCTGTCAAACGAATCGGCCTGAGCGGCTTCGGTGATATATGAATATTTTTCGGGTATATTATCATTATTGATAAGCCTGACTTTTTTGCCGAGCTTTCTGAGTGCAGCCATCAGAGCATATCCGCTGCCGAGAGTGTCGCCATCTGGGTTTGCATGAGTCAAAATCACAAAGCAATCGTTTTCCCGAAGCAGTGAAACCGCACGCTCAAAATCAATTCTCATCGCTCTCACTCCTGTGATGATTTGCATCATCGAGCTTTTTGAAAAGGTTGAAGCCTTGCTCAACTGAATCATCAGCAACAAATTTAAGCTCCGGAGTTTTTCTCAGGTGAAGCCTTGAGCCAACCTCACGTCTGATATATCCCGTTGCGGCAGTGAGACATTTAACAGCCTCTTTTGCCGATTCAATGCCGCTGAAATCGCTGATATATACCTTTGCGAACGAAGCGTCCGAGCTGACCTCAACTCTCACAACAGTGAGCATTTTATCTTTCACCCTCGGATCCTTCAGTTCACGGACAAGCGCCGTAATCTCTCTGCGAATATCTTCAGAAACACGGCTTACTCTGTAACCAGCCATAAAGTACCTTCTTTCATTTTGAAAGTCCGAATTTGCTGCGAAGTTATAACACACTCCGCATAGTTCTATTTTTTGACATAATAGCCTTGTTATTAATGAGATTTAATGGAGGGGAGTGAAAACATTTGCAGGCTGTTTCTGCGAATCATACCTCACAGCAGCCAATATCATTTCTCACTCCTAACTCTCCATTTTTAATTAATCTCTGTATTCTTCCATGATGAAAGCTTCAAAAATGTCGCCTTCTTTGATGTCGTTGAACTTTGTCAAACCGATACCGCATTCAAAGCCCGATGCAACTTCTTTGACGTCATCCTTGAAGCGGCGAAGTGAAGCAATTTCATCTTCGGCAACAACAATGCCGTCACGTACAACACGGATTTGTGCGTTTCTTGTGACCTTACCGTCAACGATGTAGCTGCCGGCAATTTTGCCTGCGGTTGAAAGGTTGAGGACATTTCTGACTTCAATGCGACCGAGCATTACCTCACGGTACTTCGGTGCAAGCATACCCTTCATTGCAGCTTCAATTTCCTCAATGCAGTCATAGATAACACGATACATTCTCATTTCAACACCGTCACGTTCTGCCGATGCCTGAGCATTGACTTCAGGACGAACATTGAAGCCAACAATAATTGCGTTTGATACATTTGCAAGCATAACGTCTGAATCATTGATTGCACCAACGCCGCCGTGGATAACACGAACACGAACTTCTTCATTTGTGAGTTTTTCAAGGTTCTGAGTAACAGCCTCAACTGAACCCTGAACATCAGCCTTAACAATGATGTTAAGCTCTTTCATCTCGCCCTCTTTCAGTGAAGAGAAGAGGTTATCAAGGGTAACCTTATGATAAGCGTTGAACTGCTCTTCCTTTTCCTTCTGCTTTCTCTGCTCAACAAGCTCACGTGCAAGCTTTTCATCTGAAACAGCGTCAAAGCTGTCACCTGCGTTCGGAGTTTCGGCAAGACCCATGATTTCAACAGGCACAGACGGACCTGCTTCTTTAAGCTTTCTGCCTCTTTCGTTGACCATGACACGGATGCGTCCAACTGTTGAACCTGCAACAATGGTGTCACCTGCATGGAGAGTACCGTTTTGAACAAGAAGTGTTGCAACAGGGCCACGACCTTTATCAAGCCTTGCTTCAATAACAACGCCCTTTGCAGCTCTCTGCGGATTAGCTTTAAGTTCTGCCATTTCGGCAACAAGGGTGATTGATTCAAGCAACTGATCAATGCCCATTTGCGTTTTTGCAGAAACGGGAACACAGATTGTATCGCCGCCCCATTCTTCGGGAACAAGGCTGTATTCTGTGAGCTGCTGCTTGATTCTGTCAGGGTTTGCTCCCTCTTTATCCATCTTGTTGATTGCAACAATGATTTGAACATTTGCGGCTTTTGCATGGTTGATTGCTTCAATTGTCTGTGGCATGATACCGTCATCAGCGGCAACAACCAAAACCGCAATATCTGTTGCCATGGCGCCTCTTGCTCTCATTGAAGTGAAAGCTGCGTGACCCGGTGTATCAAGGAAAGTAATCATCTGACCGTTGACGTCAACCCTGTATGCACCGATGTGCTGAGTGATGCCGCCTGCTTCAGTTTCGGTAACAGCAGTGTTTCTGATTGCGTCAAGAATTGAAGTTTTACCATGGTCAACGTGACCCATAACAACAACAACGGGATCTCTTGTGACAAGATCTTCTTCTGCGTCCTCACTGTCATCAATAATTTGTTCTTCAATTGTGACAACAACTTCTTTTTCAACTTTTGCACCAAGCTCAGTTGCAACAATTTCAGCCGTGTCAAAATCAATTGTTTCGTTAACAGTTGCCATCACACCGAGACTAAACAGCTTTTTGATGACTTCTGCCGATGTCATGTGCAAAAGCGCTGCAAGCTCGCCGACTGTGATTTCTTCGGGAACCTTGATTGTGATTGTTTTCTTTGCTCTTTCAGCAGCAATTCTCTTGAGTCGTTCAGCTTCCGTTTCTCTTTTTGCAGAGCGCATACCCTGGCGTTTTCTGTATTGCTGCGATTTCTGCTTGAGCTTCTGCTTGTTTGAGCCGGTGTCTTTCATGCGGTTTGCAGGCGCAATTTCTTCATAATGCTCATTATACTTTTCAAGGTCAACGTTGCTGCTTCTTGTGTCAACGTGACGTCTTTCACCTTTTGTTCTTGACTGAAGCGGCTTGTCGTTCTTCTTTTCGGCAGGCTTCAGCTCTTCCTGCTTCTTTTGCGCAGCAGGCTTTGCGAGCTTTTCCTCCGCTTTCTTTGCCGGAGCTTCTTTTACAGCCTTTGAGCGTGGTTTCTCGCTCTTTTTCTTTGCATCTTTTTTCTCGCTGCCATCTTCAACAGGAGCTTTTTCTTCAGCAGGCTTTTCAGGCTCTGCTTTTTTTGCCGAATTGAGATAAGCATCAAAATCTGCAACCTCATGAGCTTTTGTCAGTGATTCAAAAACCAAATCAAGCTCATTTTCCTCAAGCACGGTTGAGTGCTTTCTTTCTTTCGGCATATGATTGTTCAAAAGTTCAATTATATCCTTGCTGCCGAGACCGAAATCCTTTGCAACCTCGTGAACTTTATATTTATCTTTAGGCATACTATCATTCCTTTCATGCTGTCTTGTCTGTTTTTTCGGCTATTGCTTTTGCAAAGCCCTCATCGTTTACCGTAAGTACCGCCGCTTTTGAGCCAACCGCTTTTGAAAGCTCTGCCGTTTCGCAGTCAAGCTCTTTGAATGTTATGTTCTTGTTCTCATATGTGCAGGCATGACTCATTTCATTTTTCAGCCGCTGAGAACCGTCACGGCACACAAAGCAAAGCTTTGCTTTGTTTCTGACAATGGCATCAATTGCCGCATCATGGCCCAGGCTCAGTTTTCCTGCCCTTCTTGCAAGGCCGAGAAGCGAAAGAATGCGGTCATTCACTTTCACTCATCTCCTGTTCCATCTTGTCATAAACTTCATCCGGAATTTTGCAGTCGAGCGCACGCTCAATACGCCTTGCCTTTCGTGCCATTTTCAGGCAATCAAGGTTTCTGCACACATAAGCGCCCCTGCCCGCCTTTTTGCCGATGAGGTCAAGGGAAATTTCAAAAGCTTCCTCCTGCTCCTCACCCGATGAAATCTTTGACTTCACAACCCTGACGAGCTCCTTTTTGGGGAACATTTGAGAACAGCCCATACATTTTCTCATCGGAACTTTTCTTGTTTGCATTTGCTCAACTCCTTGTTTTGATTTTTGAAAAACAGACAGCTATCAGTCCTCTGACTTGATGTCGATTTTCCAGCCTGTCAGCTTAGCTGCAAGGCGAACGTTCTGTCCTTTGTTGCCGATTGCAAGCGAAAGCTGGTTTGCAGGAACAACAACGTGGCAGGTTTTTGCACCACTTTCATCAACTTCAACTGATTTAACCTCAGCCGGAGCCAATGCGGCAGCGATGTATTCTGCGGGATTTTCACTGTAGTTGATAATATCAATCTTCTCTCCGCCAAGTGCATCAATAACAGTATTAACACGTGTGCCCCTCGGTCCGATACATGAGCCGACTGCATCAACGTTTTCCTCACGGCTGTTAACTGCCATTTTGGTTCTTGAACCTGCTTCTCTTGAAACAGAGATGATTTCAACAATACCATCGGAAATTTCGGGAACTTCCTTTTCAAACAATCTTTTAACAAGTCCAGGATGCTTTCTTGATACATTTGCAAAGGTTGTGCCGGTTTCTTCCTTAACAACAGAAACATAAACCTTGATTTCCTGATCCGGCACAAGTCTTTCATTCGGAAGCTGATCTGCTTTGAAAAGTGTCAGATGATTTCTGCCGATGGCAATTCTTGCATCGCCTGTTTCAGGGTCAATGATTTGAACAACAGCGGTTGCAACCTCCTGATTCTTTTCCTGAAATTCTCTTGAAGCTCTTTCTCTTTCAGCTTCTCTGATACCCTGACGGATAACGCTTTTTGCAGTCTGAGCAAAAATTCTGCCAAGCTTCTTCGGGTCAACATCAATTTCAATTGTTTTGCCAACAACTGCGCTTTCGTCATAGTTTACTGCTTCTTCAACAGTCATTTCGCTTCTTGTGTCGTAAACTTCTTCAACAACGTCAATTTTACGATACGCTCTGAGGGTTTTGGTTTCAGGTTCAATGTCGCAAAATACGTTTTCCACGTCTCCGTAAAGATTTTTTGTCGCCTTAATGATTGCGGCTTTGATTTTTTCATAAAGGAAATCAGCAGCGATACCTTTTTCGCTTTCAAGTAATTTAACCGCCTCAAAAAGTTCTTCGTTCATTTTTTCAGTCAATCCTTTCTCGTTCAATTTATATAAATTAGTGTTTAATGATATACAATTTAATATCAATGCAATGTAGTAACCTCTGCGTACTGCTGATTATTCAGTGGTTACATCGTTGAAATCATCAAGCTTAATCCACGAAACTTCCTTTTTTGTGAAAGTCAAGCCGGATTCATCATCGCTTCTGAAAGTGATGTTTCCGTCATCATAGCTTTCAAGAACACCGTTGAATTCTCGTTTTCCGTCAATCGGTCTGATGGTTTTCACCATGATTTTTTTACCAATGCTTTTTTCAAAATGTTCAGGCCTTGTAAGCTCCCTTTCAATGCCCGGTGAACTTACTTCAAGCAGATATGCCTGCTCAATCGGGTCTGCTTCATCAAGCGGTCCGTTGATTGCATGAGTCATGTCAACACAATCATCAATTGAAACACCGCCCTCTTTGTCAATGAAAATACGCAGATACCACTGAGAGCCCTCTTTCAAAAAGCGAACATCCCAAATGGAAAGTCCAAGCTGCTGCGCAATCGGCTCAACAATGCTTCTGACGGCCGCAACTGTGTTTCCGCCTTTAGCCATAATTATCCCTCCTAAAACATATAATCGCAAATTTGCAATAAAGAAGAGCGGACTTTCAAAAGCCCACTCTACAAGTTTACATTACGGATTATTGGTATTCTACCACACTTTGCCTGAAATATCAAGTGTTTTCCGCCATTTTTAGCCGACAAAACGCTGTTTTTTCTGCATTTATTTGACATTTATCTTTCAGCTTCTGAACAAACCGTCAAATAAGCCGTGTCTGCCGCCGGATGCAGGCGGGCGATGCTCAAATTCCTTGCAAACGAGTATCGTATCATCACCGATAACTTCAATGTCGTCCCAGTCAATGCGGATGTCCTCATCTCTGCCGAACAAGCCGCAGCAGCGTCCCTTACCCCAAATGATAATCGCCGTAAGCTTTCCGCTGCAGGTTTCAATTTCAACATCGCTGACATTTCCCAGCCGGCAACCCGTTTTTGCGCTTATGACTTCTTTATTGCGAAGGTCGGTTATTGAACAACAACTCATAAACTGCTCACCTTTCTGTTTTTATGTAGCATCTTTATAAGTATATTCACAAAACCCAAAAATGATTATAGCCGCTTCATAAAATTACGAAACGGCTGTTTTTGATTATCCTAAGAAATATGCTTTGCTGTTGTCAAATGAAATACCGCCGATAATTTTTTCAAGCGCTTTTTCGTCATACGGATAAAGTCCGTCATCAACCCATGAACCGATAAGAGAGCAAAGAATACGCCTGAAATATTCATGCCTCGGATAAGACAAGAATGAGCGTGAATCCGTAACCATACCGACAAATGCGCCAAGCACACCAAGGTTTGCCAGCGTTTTAAGCTGAGTTGTCATGCCGTCAATGTTGTCGTTAAACCACCATGCGGAGCCAAACTGAACCTTGCTTTTTGCCTGCGACGACTGGAAGTTTCCAAGCATTGTTCCAAGCACGTAGTTATCTTTCGGGTTGAGGTTAAACAAAATTGTTCTCGGAAGCAAACCATCCTTGTCAAGCGTATCAAGGAAGCGTGAAAGACCATATGCAATCTGCGGGTCATCAATTGAGTCAAATCCGGTGTCTGCGCCGAGAGAGGCAAACATACGTGCATTGTTGTTTCTCATTGCGCCAAGGTGAAGCTCCATTGCAAAATCTCTTTTGGCATATTCTCTGCCGAAGAAAACAAGTGTTTCAAATTTATATTTATCAAGCTGCTCCGCTGTCAGCTTGCCGCCGTTTTTTGCTGTGTGGAAGATTTCTTCAAGTTCAGCGGCGGTTGCGGGCGCATATGCAATATAAGCCACAGACTGGTCGCTTGCAACGCAGCCCATTTTTTTGAAGAAATCCATGCGGCTTATCAGAGCAGCCTTCATGTCGCTATAGGTTTCGATTTTCATTTCTGCGGCATTTTCAAGCGCAGCAAGCCAGCCTGAAAAATCGCCTGTTTCAATGTTGATTGCCTTGTCCGGTCTGAATGCAGGCAAAACCTTAACATAAAAATCGCTCTCTTTAAGTTTCTGATGATATTCAAGGCTATCGCACGGGTCATCGGTTGTGCAAAGAGCAAACACGTTTGACTTTTTGATGAGCTGCTGAGGCGTAAAGCCGCCCTCGGCAATTTTCTTTTCCGCTTCATCCCAAATCTGCTTTGCAGTTTCCTTTGAAAGCACAGTGTCAATGCCGAAATAGCGCTGAAGCTCAAGATGGCTCCAATGGAAAAGCGGATTGCCGATTGCCATTGTCAGCGTTTCGGCAAAAGCACTGAATTTTTCAAACGGCTCGGCGTCACCTGTGATGTATTTTTCATCAATACCGCAGCCCCTCATGGCTCTCCATTTGTAATGATCACCTGTCAGCCAGAGGTCATAAATGTTTTTCGGTGCTTTATTCTCATAAATTTCTTTTGCGCTCAAGTGGCAATGCCAGTCAAAAATCGGTTTGTTTTCGGCAAACTCATGAAAAAGCTTTGACTGCGTTTCACTTTGAAGCAAAAAATCTCCATCCATAAATTTTTTCATTTTCTGAAACCACCTTTCAGTTTTTACGGCTTTAATTTTATAATAATCGTTCTTTATTGTCAACCATGATTAATAATTTCTAACTTGACTTACACCGTAAATCATAGTAAAATTTTCTTAAATAATAAGTTGCAGCAACTTAGAAAAGGAGAAAACATTATGCCTGCATTAATCAGAAATTTAACAGCACTTTTCAGCGCAATCCTCATGGCCTTGGGGCTGCTCACAGTTGGCGAAATCAAAATCACAAATGTTCCTGAACAGCCCGATAATACTGTCAGAATCGTCTCTTTCAACCTGCGAACTGCCAATGATATTTACGGTACGATTAAAAACCGTTCAAAGTTCATTGCCGCCGCTTTTGATGCTTATGCACCGGATTCAATCGGCGTTCAGGAGGCTAACCCGACATGGCTCAAAGCACTTGACGAAAAAATCGGTGACAGATACGCACGGGTCGGCGTTGCAAGAGACAGCAGCAAAAACTCGGAATATAGCTGCGTATACTATCTTAAAGATAAATTTGAGCTTCTTGACAGCGGTACAATTTGGCTTTCAAACACACCTGATGTTGCAGGCTCAAAGGATTTCAATTCATCTTATCCGAGAATCTGCACATGGGCAACGCTCAAAAACAAAGAAACAGGTCTCACCTATACTCACGCAAACACTCACCTTGACCATCTTCTTGAATCAACAAGGGAAAAGCAGGCTGAAGTTCTCATGAGCAAAATTGACAAGCTTTCAAAAAGCTATCCTGTTATTTGCACCGGCGATTTCAACTCAAGTGAGGGCAAAGCCGCATATAAAGTTGTTGCCGCAAAAATGGACGACTCAAGGCTTGTTGCCGAAAAGACTGAGCAGGGTCAGACTTATCACAACTATGGCAGGGAGCTGCTTCGCAAAAAAGCAATTGATTTCATCTTTGTTCCAAAAGGCACACAGGTTGCAAGATACAAAATCATTGACAACACCGTTGAAGATATGTACCTTTCCGACCACTACGGACTTTGTGCAGATGTGTATATTAAATAAGTGAACTTCATAATCAAAAATGGTGCTTACATCAAAGTAAGCACCATTTTTTTGCAGCAAAAAAATAAATTCGCTTTTTTCTGTATTAGTATAGCAAAAATGAAAAATTTAGGTTATAATAAACTGACGTAATTTTGGATTTATTTGATACATTTACGGAAGATTATAATCAATTCAAGGATACACAATAATTTTAGTAGGTGAGAAAAATGAGAAAAACTAAAATCGTTTGTACAATTGGGCCTGCGTGCTCAGACGAATCCACACTTGAAAAAATGTGCCTTGCCGGCATGAACGTTGCAAGGCTTAACTTCTCGCACGGCTCCCACGAGGATCATCTTGAAAAAATCAAAATGCTGAAAAATGTCAGGGAAAAGCTGAACCTACCAATTGCAATCATGCTTGACACAAAAGGTCCTGAATACAGAATCAAAACCTTCAAAGAAGATAAAGCCATCATCAAAGAAGGTGACACATTCACCTTTAAGGCAGAGGATGTTGACGGCGACGAAACTCAGGTTTCGGTCAACTATGCCGGACTTGCCGATGACCTTAATGTCGGCGACAAAATACTTGTCAACAACGGACTTTTGATTTTTGAGGTGACTGCAATTGAAGGCACTGACGTCATCACAAAAGTCATTGCAGGCGGCGAAATTTCAAACAGGAAAAGCATGAGCTTCCCCGACAAGGTGCTTCATTCAATCTATCTGAGTGAGCAGGATAAAAGCGATCTACTGTTCGGCGTTGAAAATGACGTTGATTTCATCGCTTGCTCTTTTGTTTCACAAAAACAGGATTTACTTGACGTGAAAAACTTCCTGCGTGAAAACGGAGCAGACCTTGGCTCGTTCGGAATCATTGCAAAAATTGAAAACCGTGCAGGCGTTGATAACATCGAAGAAATTTGTGAAGAATGTGACGGCATCATGATCGGCAGGGGTGACATGGGCGTTGAAATTCCGTTTGAGCAGCTTCCCGCAATTCAAAAGCAGCTCATCACAAAATGCCGCCTTTTGGGCAAGCGTGTCATCACAGCAACTGAAATGCTTGAATCAATGATTCACAACCCTCGACCAACAAGAGCCGAAATTTCAGACGTTGCAAATGCAGTTTATGACGGAACAAGCGCAATCATGCTTTCAGGTGAAACTGCCGCCGGCAAATACCCCGTGCTGACAGTTGCAACAATGGCAAAAATCGCCGAGCAGACAGAATCCTGCATCGACTACACACGGCTTTTCCTCACTTCTCAGTTCAAAATCAAAAATACCGTTGATGCAATTTCCCATGCAACCTGCGGTATGAGCATTGACATTTCAGCAAAAGCAATTGTTGTTTGCTCACTTTCAGGCAACACCGTCAGAATGGTTTCACGCTTCCGCTCTCCGGTTGACATCATCGGCATGACGGTTAATGAGAAAACATGGCGTCAGCTTGCATTAAGCTGGGGCGTTACACCCATCATGGGCGAAATTTATCCCTCAACGGATGTGCTGTTTTATTCTGCTGTCAAGGTTGCAAAAAGCATCATGAAGCTTAAAAAGCAAGATAAAATCGTCGTCACGGGAGGACTTACTAACGGCGTTTCGGGCAACACAAGTTTGATTAAAATTGAAACGATTTAAGGAACCTTCCATGGAATTAATACACATCGGAAACTGCACCGTTGAAGTTGACAAGGAAAAGACTGAACAGTATTACAAAAGTGCCGAAAAATGCACGTGCGAACCGTGCAAGAATTTTCACAAGCTGATTCGTGAGCAATATCCGAAACTTTCAGAATTTCTTGATACTTTCGGCATTGATATAGCAACACCTGATGAAAACACGTGGTATCCGACGGATAATGCAACTAAATGTGTAACATATCACCCTTATTATTCCGTCAGCGGCAGATTAATTAATGGCGGGCGTGCATATTTGCCTGAGCTTGACATCAACATCGTTTTCGGGAAAGACGTTTCTGTTTGCACACAGCTTGAAGAACCATGTTTTGAGCTTTATGTTGAAACCGAAATTCAACTTCCATGGCAAATGGACAAGCCTTTTGAAATGACTGAAATTGCCTATAATGAACGTCTTGACACTCCGCTGACATCAAAAAAGACAGGATTGCTCGAACGAATATTTAACCGCTTCAAAAAAATATAATGTAAAAACTCCACCCGTTAAGAGTGGAGTTGATTTTTTATTTTGCCGTTGCGGCTTCGGCAGTTTTCATTGCATCCAGCGCAAACTGTTTTGCGTTTGCAGCCGCTGTTCTTCCGGAGCCAACATGGAAAGCGAGTGCACCTGCATGAACGCCGTTGATTCCCGTGCAAACAAACAGCTCGTTTTTAACGCCTGCATTGTCAAGCTCATTGTGAAGCGCCTTCGATTCAGCCAAAAGCAAATCCTTGTCAGAACCGATTATATATGACGGTGGGAACTTTTCGTCGGCATAATGTGACGGAGAAATGTGGTTTTTCAAGGTTTCATCAATGTCCTTTTCGTTCATTCCGCAAAGGGAGCGCACAAACCAATCCATATCCTTAAAGCCTGTTTCGATTGAGCGAACGGGGTCAAAAATTCCGCTCATCAAAATGCACGCACTGATATTGAAGCTATCCTTATATTTAAAGGTGATTCCAAGCGAATCATAAAGCGCCTTGTGCGTTGTCACTGCCGCAGTCAGTGCCGCCAAATGAGCGCCTGACGATTCGCCTGCAATAACAACTCTTTCGCTGTCAATTCCGTATTTTTCCGCATTATCAAGCACGCATTCAATGCCCTTGAAAATGTTCTGAATATGTTCAGGGAACTTAGCGTCAAGCGCATAATCATAACCGATATTTGCACAGACAAAGCCTTCTTTTGCCCAATGTCTGCAATAATACCTTCGAGCCTTGCGCCAGCCTGAAATCCAACCGCCGCCGTGAATGTATATCATCAGCGGACGCTTTTCAGTCACATTCTTCTTTTTGATAATGTCATAAAAAGTCCGCTTTCCGCTCGCATATGGTATGTCCTTATGCTCCTCCATGCCGCCAAACGGCTTAAACAAAATGAAATGCAGACCTGCTTCTCCAAGGTTATATTGCGTTTCCAGTGCCTTAACTTTTTTGCGCTCCGCCTGTGTAAGTTCCATCGTTCTTCTCTCCCTTATCTCTTTTATGAGTCACTAAAATATTATCACAATCAGGAATGATTTACAAGAGATTAATAAAGAATCATTCACTCACTCATAATTAAAAACTAAGGACACAACCAAAAGCTGTGTCCTTATTAATGTTAATTGTCTTGCAAATTATACGCAGCCCTGTTCAAGCATAGCTTCTGCAACCTTGAGGAAACCTGCAATGTTTGCACCTGCCATGTAGTTGCCTTCCATGCCGTATTCTTTTGCAGCGGAGTCACATGAAGCGAAGATGCTCTTCATGATGTCACGAAGTCTTGCGTCAACCTCTTCAAATGTCCATGAAAGTCTGAGGCTGTTCTGGCTCATTTCAAGTCCGCTGGTTGCAACGCCGCCTGCGTTTGCAGCCTTTGCAGGACCATAGAGCATATTGTTTGCGAAATAAACTTCAATTGCTTCCGGAGTTGAAGGCATATTTGCGCCTTCAGCAACAGCGAAGCAGCCGTTCTTTGCAAGAATTTCTGCGCTTTCCTTGTCAATTTCGTTCTGAGTTGCGCAAGGAAGTGCAATGTCGCAAGGAACATTCCAAACATTTCTGCTGCCTTCATGATATTCAGCATCAGGATGGAATTCAAGATAATCTTTGATGCGGCGACGTTCAACTTCCTTGAGCTGACGTGCACATTCAAAGTCAATTCCGTTTTTGTCATATATGTAACCGTTAGAATCAGAAAGTGTTACAACCTTTGCGCCGAGCTCCATTGCCTTTTTAGCAGCATAGAGAGCAACGTTGCCTGAGCCTGAAATAACAACAGTTTTGCCGCTGAAATCCTTGCCGTTTGCACGAAGCATTTCTTCAGTGAAATAGCAAAGACCGAAGCCTGTTGCTTCTGTTCTTGCAAGTGAACCACCGTAGTTAAGACCTTTACCAGTGATCATGCCGGTAAATTCGTTTGCAAGACGCTTATACTGACCGAACATATAGCCAACTTCTCTTGCGCCGGTTCCGATGTCACCTGCGGGGATATCGCAGTCTGAACCGATGTGACGATAAAGCTCAGTCATGAAGCTCTGGCAGAAGCGCATGATTTCCTTGTCGCTCTTGCCTTTCGGATCAAAGTCACTGCCGCCTTTTGCGCCGCCCATCGGGAGGGTTGTGAGGCTGTTTTTGAGAACCTGCTCAAAGCCGAGGAACTTGATGATGCCGATATAAACGCTCGGATGAAGTCTGATACCGCCCTTGTAAGGTCCGATTGCATTGCTGAACTGAACACGGAAGCCTCTGTTAACACGAAGCACACCTTCGTCATCAATCCATGGAACACGGAAAATAACCTGACGTTCCGGCTCAACAAAGCGTTCAAAAACACCCTTTTCAACAAATTCGGGGCGGCGTTCAACAACAGGTTCAAGAGTTTCAAGAACCTCTGTAACTGCCTGAATAAATTCGGGCTCACCCTGGTTACGCTTCTTTACTCTTTCGAGCAAGTCACACAAATATTCGTTTTTCATTTTATTCTGACTCCTTCTAAATAAAATCTCATTTATGCATCGGATTTACACAAAATTATATCAAATCCGACTTTATCACAATAAAGGGTTGTTAATATTATATCACTATTTTTTTCTCAATTCAACGTCATAGAAAACGAACTATTATCTAATACAACCTGCATTTTTATACATTTTTTATAAAAGAAAACGGTGAGTAATCGCTCACCACAGTGTATAAATACAAATGTCGATGTATAAATTATTCAACGATATTCAAGATATTCTATAAATCTTTTCACTGCAAGCGAAGCTGTTTTCTTGCTTCTTAATGCAAGACCTATGTTGCGATATGCAGGAACATCCAGTTCCTTTGCAATGATTTTATAAGGCACACGCTTTAATATAAGCTGCGGCAAAATACTGATTCCGAGTCCACTTTCAACCATTGACATGACAGCGTAATCATCCCATGTTGTGAAATGAACCTTAGGAGTCAGTCCGCACCGTTCAAAAATTTCCGAAACCTCTGCTTTTGCGCCTTTTTCAAGCAGCATAAACGGCTCGTCGCAAAGCGCCGTGACAGGAAACTTTTCGCAATCAGCCAATTTATGATTCTCAGGTATAATTGCCATGAGCTTATCCTGATTGAGAAAAATCGTTTCAAAATCCGGTTTTGTCGGCAATCGCAAAAAGCCACAGTCTACTCTGCCCTCGGAAATCCATTCTTCAATTTCAGTATAATCTCCGAGCAAAAGCTCATAGTCAATGTTTGGATAGTCTTTTTGAAATTCCTTGATTATGTTCGGCAGCCAATGAGTTGCCACACTTGAAAAAGTGCCGATGCGAATCAGACCTGATTGAAGTCCGTTCAGCTCATCAATCTCAATTTGCAGTTTCTCAAATTCTGCAACAACATTTTTCGCATACGGCAAAAGCTTCATACCGTCTGACGTGAGCTGCACTCCGCCAACACTGCGATCGAGCAGCATAATCTTCCATTCCTTTTCAAGGTCATTTATCATTCTGCTGACGCTCGACTGCGAGTAATTAAGCAACTGCGCCGCTTTTGTGAAGCTTCCGCATTCTGCCGTTTTCACAAACGCCATATACTTTTGCAGGTTCATCTCCATATTATCATCCGTTTTTCAAATTAATTTCATTTGTTTTATTCGCTTTTCAAATGCTAATTACTATGATACAATATGACTGCAAAAAAATCAAGACGAGAGGAAAAAATGATGAATTTATTAAAAGCAACCAACAATAAAAAGAAAATTTCATTTTTCAAATACATAGCAGCGCTCCTGCTTTTCGGTTCAAACGGCATTGTTGCTAACTTCATAAGCATGAATAGCTATGAAATAGTGCTGTTGCGCACGATGCTTGGAAGTTTGCTTCTGCTTTTGATTTTTCTTTTGAGCAAGGGCAGGTTTACTTTTCACAGGCATAAAAAAGACTCACTCTTTCTTGCTGTTTCAGGCATTGCAATGGGAACAAGCTGGATGTTTCTTTATGAAGCTTATGCACGAATCGGCGTGAGCATTGCGTCGCTTTTATATTACTGCGGCCCTATTATCGTGATGATGCTATCTCCGCTGCTGTTTAAGGAAAAGCTCACCGTTTTTAAGATAATCGGCTTTTTATCTGTTTTTTGCGGAATAGTTCTCGTCAACAATAATGCATTTTCGGGCAGTGATGACAAAATCGGAATCATTTGCGGTCTGCTTTCTGCCGTGATGTATGCCGTTATGGTGATATTCAACAAAAAAGCCATGACAATAACCGGACTTGAAAATTCAACACTGCAACTTATCGTCAGTTTTTTAACTGTTACCGTTTTTGTTGTAATCAAGCAAGGGTTTGCAATTCAGATTCCGACTGATAGCATTTTACCGATACTACTGCTTGGCTTGGTGAACACCGGAATCGGCTGTTATTTCTATTTTTCTTCAATTGGCCATCTGCCGATTCAAAGCGTTGCAATCTGCGGATATTTGGAGCCTCTTTCGGCCGTTATTTTTTCCGTAATTTTTTTGAAAGAATCTATGCTTCCAATGCAGATGGTGGGTGCTGCTCTCATATTAGGAGGTGCCATTTTCGGTGAATGTGTGAAGAAAAAAGAGGTAAAAAACTAAATACACGCCGATTTCATAAAATCTCTAAAACTTCTTTCGTCAAATCTTGCATAGTCTTTATTATTGTGGTAATATATAGAATAAGTTGAAAATTATAGCTAATACTCGGAGGAAAAGCATGGATATTAATGAAATCAAAATTTCCGACAGCATCAAATATGTCGGCGTAAACGATTATGACATTGATCTTTTTGAGGGTCAATATGTTCTTGAAAACGGCATGGCGTATAACTCATATGTTATCCTCGACGAAAAAACCACCGTTATGGATACCGTTGACAAAATTGCAGTTGGCAGATGGCTCGACAACCTCAACCAAGTGCTTGGCGACAAAGCTGTTGACTTTCTTGTTGTTCAGCACCTTGAGCCCGATCATTCAGCAGGTATTCAAGCGCTTGCGGACAAGTACCCCGAAATGCAGCTTGTCATGTCGGTTAAGGCAAAGGCAATGCTTCCGCAGTTTTGCGACGTTGACACAACAAGGGTCATCGAAGTTAAAGAAGGTGACACCCTTTCCCTCGGTGCTCACACACTGAATTTTGTAACAGCGCCGATGGTACACTGGCCGGAGGTAATCGTTTCATATGAAAGCACTGAAAAGGTTCTTTTCTCTGCTGATGCATTCGGAAAATTCGGCACAATTGACGCTGACGAGGGATGGAGCTGCGAAGCAAGAAGATATTATTTCAACATCGTTGGTAAATACGGTGCCCCCGTTCAGACTCTTCTCAAAAAGGCTGCCGGACTTGAGATAAACACAATCTGCCCGCTTCACGGACCGATTCTCACTGAGACTATTCCCGATGTGCTTGCACTTTACAACACATGGTCATCATATGAGCCTGAAGATAAAGGTGTGTTCATCGCTTATGCATCAATCCATGGCAATACCGCCGAAGCTGCACACAAAATGAAAGAAATCCTTGAAAAGAAAGGCTGCCCGAGAGTTGCAATCGCAAACCTTTCAAGGGATGACATGGCTGAATGCGTTGAAGATGGCTTTCGCCACAGCGTTTTGCTTTGCATGGCTTCAAGCTATGACGGCGGTGTTTTTGCTCCAATGAGCGATTACATTCATCACCTTGCATCAAAGGCATTCCAAAACAGAACAGTTGCCCTTGTTGAAAACTTCTCATGGGCAGCAAGCTCAGCAAGAACGATGAAAGCTTCATTTGAGGCAATGAAAAACATCAAGCTCATTGACAAAATTGTTTCAATAAAAACAAGAGTAACTGACAATACTGTTAAAGAACTTGAAGAACTTGCCGACCTCATAATTGCAGCAGTTTAATTTAAGGGTAGGGATAAATTAATGGATACACGGGCTTTTACAAAGCTGTCATATGGTGTTTATGTTGTTACATCATGGGCAGATGGCGGAATTGCAACAGGCTGCATTGCAAATTCAGCAATGCAGGTCACTTCTTCTCCTGCAACAATCGCAGTCAGCATAAACCATGAAAACTTCACAAATGAATGCATCAAAAGTGCAGGCAGGTTTGCGCTGAACATTCTCGGCGAAAACAGCAACCCTGCAATCATCGGCAGCTTCGGCTTCAGAAGCGGACGAGATGTCAAAAAGTTTGAGGGTAAAACACCGGTTGTTAAAGATTGCCTGCCGATTCTTGACAATGCAATTGCGTATGTTACCTGCAAAGTCACAGACACAATGGAAACCTCAACGCACACTGTGTTCCTCGGTGAAGTCATTGATGCTCAGGTTCTCAACGATGACACGCCGATGACCTACGCATATTATCACAATGTCATCAAAGGCAAATCTCCAAAAACCGCACCAACTTATGTCGGCGAATAAAAAACAAAAAAACAAGGTACAATCTGTCGTTTTCTTCATTTCAAAGGCGTATATAAATACTTCGAAAGGATGAAAAACGGCGTGTACCTTTATCAACAGTCTGACAGGTACAGCATATTAATTGCTGTACCTGTTTTTATGCATAAAAAATTTTCCTACTTCTTACTTAATATAGTACTTCGCCTGTGCGTCCCAAAGCTGAGCATACTTACCGCCGCTTTTCAGCAGTTCATCATGCGAACCATATTCCACAAGCTCTGCTTTGTCAAACACTGCAATGTGAGTGCAGAATGCGCATGAGGAAAGTCTGTGGGAAATGTAGATTGCCGTTTTGTCCTGCACGAAGCTGTTGAAACGGCTGTATATCTCATTTTCGGCAATCGGGTCAAGAGCGGCTGTCGGCTCATCGAGAATGACAATCGGCGCATCCTTATAAAGAGCACGAGCAAGTGCGAGCTTTTGCGCTTCGCCGCCTGAAATTTCAACACCTGCCTTGTCCAAATCTTTATAAAGATATGTGTTTTCCTGCTTATCCATTTTGAGTATGCGTTCTTTTATGCTTGCTTTTTCAAGCACATCAAACAGCTTATTCTTGTCACATGGTAAATTAGCAGAAACATTATCCGCAACTGTTTGTGAAAAAATTTTGAAATCCTGAAACACAACTGAATATAGCTGTTCAAGGCTCTTTTTCGTATAGTTTTTAATGTTGACACAATTAATCAGTATCTCACCTGAGTCAACATCATAAAGCCTGCAAAGCAGCTTGATAAACGTTGTTTTTCCGCTTCCGTTTCGGCCAACAACTGCAAGGTTTTCACCGTTGTGAATTTTGATGCTGACATTTTTCAGCGCAAAATCATCTGTACCGGGATAGCTGAACGATACATTGCGAAACTCAATTTCAAACTTATCGCTTAAATCAAGCTCCTGCTCACCATAGGTCATTTCATCTTCTGTGTCCATAATTTGAAAATAGTAGCTTGCAAGCGGCACCATTTCAGCAGTTTTTCCGAAAGTATTCGCCATTTGCATAATACCTGTGACAACCTGCATAAACGAACCGCAGTAAAGCACGAGAGAGCCGATTGAAAACAGACCGAACAAGCCTTTTGTGCCAATGAACAGATAAATTCCGAACGCCAGCACCGGACCTAAAACAGCAACAACCGAACTTGATTTTGCTGTTTTCATGGAAACGCTTTTCAAAAGCTTTTCGCCGTCTGTCAAAAGCGCATCAACCGCAGTGTGGCGAATAAGCTCCTGCTCATTATAAAGACGAATTTCCTTGCCTGTTTTGTAATCGGAGAACATATTCAGAAAATAATAGAAGATTCTGTCGAGCTTTGAATATTCATCGCCTGCGGCAAAATGATTTTTGTTCAGCTTAAACGCAATCAACAACATGATTATGCTCATGACGGCAATGGCAAGAAAAATTGTCAGCAGGAAAATCGGCCTTTCAAAAAAGCTCTCTCCGGTTGCTTGAAATCCGATTTTAAACAGCGGAACAAGGAACATCACTGAAATCACAACCGTAATAAGTCCTGCAAGAAAATCATAAATCATCCATGAAAACTGTGAAAACGCTGAATAAACCCTGTTCTGCGCTTCGGAATGCTTATGTATCAGCTCCTTAAACTCGCTGTCCTCTAATTTCTGATATTCTGTTTTATATAGCTTAGCTGCGATTTTTTCGTTTTCACGGTTGCACATTTTGCTTCGGTACATGCTGTACATATCGCTGAGATAATTGCCTGCCAAAGCAAGAAGAAAGTTAATTCCGACCGCAAGCACAATCAGCACCAAAAGTTTTTTCATGTTTGCTCCGCTTCCAAGCACATCAATAATTTTTGCGGAAAACCAAATGTTTACAAACGGCTTCACGGCAGAGGCAACCGAATTGACAATATTGCTTGGAATGAGCCGCTTTTCAAGGCGGTGCATTTCCTTAAATGATTTCACAATGATTATGAAATTATTCATAACGCACCCCCTGCTCTCTGTAATAATAGCTCTGAATTTGATACATCTTATAGTACTTGCCTTTTTGAGCCATCAACTGTTCGTGGGTTCCGCATTCTGCAATTTGTCCGTCACTGATAAAGAAAATCCGATTGCAAAAGCGAGTTGACGAAAGCCGGTGAGAAATGAAGAACGAAATCTTCTTGTCGGTCATATCGTTATATTTAAGGTAAAGCTCGTTTTCCGCAATCGAATCCAGCGCCGCCGTTGGCTCATCAAGAATCAACACCGGTGCATTTTTATAAATCGCTTTTGCAAGCAGCAGCTTCTGCTTTTCTCCGCCCGAAAAATCAACAGCATTTTTATGAACATCTTTCACCATCAGTGTCTGTTCTTTTTCGTCAAGCAAATTTATTTTGTCAATTATGCCTGCCTTTTCAAAAGCATCAAAAAGCTTTGCTTTGTCATAATCCTTGGTGACTGCAATGTTTTCTGCAATTGACATCGGCAAAAATGAGTAATCCTGAAACACGGGCGCAAACAGATTGAAATAGCTCTTTTTATCAAAGTCACTCGCCTTTTTTCCGTTAATCAAAATGTCACCGCTTGTTGCATAATATAACCCACAAAGCAGTTTCACAACGGTCGTTTTCCCTGCGCCGTTTTCACCAACAATGGCAATGTTTTCACCTTTGTCAACCTTGAATGACATATTTTTAATAGTATCAGTATCAGATTCAGGATAAGCAAAGGTCACGTTCCGAAACTCAATTGAGTCAATTTCCTCTGCGTCAAACTCCACTTTTTCATCGCCGCTTGCATTATCCGTTTCAACAAATTCACGAAAGCGCTGACATTCTTTGCAGCAATACTCAATGCCGCTGTAGCAATAAACCAGGTTACATATCCAGTTGGAAAAGCCTGTTATGATGCCGAAATAGAAGATGAAATCGGCAACCGAAAGCCTTCCCTGCGTCACAAGATAAACTAGATAAGCATAAGCAACAAGCTCACGCAGCATATTAAGAAAGGCTCTTGTTCCGCTGACCGCAATCGTCTGCTTGCTGTAAGCTGCAACAAGCCTTTCAAAGTCATAAATCATTTTTGCCATTACAGCAATAAACCTATCGGCAAAACCATAGATTTTGACGTCCTTTGAAGCAGAGAGATTTTTGCTCTGCTCATAGAAATAGTTGAACCTCGTATAGAGCTTGTGACGTTCATCATGCGTGTTTAACTTCTTGCTGTTGAGATATTTGAGCAGGAAAAACTCAGCAATACAGCTCGCAAAAATCAGTGCTATGACGCCAAAATTGATTTTATAAATCAGCACCATGGAGGTGAGCACACCAAACGCACTCACACAGGCAAAGTTGAGCGTATCAAAAAAATCCGCACTTCCGGAATAGTAGCTTTTGTAAAATTCAGTTGCTCTGCTGTTTTTCTCCCTGCCGCTCAAGCTTTCAATTTGCATGAAGTCAGCGTTAAGATTCTTGTCAAATGCCATCATTGCATATCTCATGCGAATCACCCTTGCACTGCCGTTAATAAGCTCACGCATGAACGGGTCAAGCCAAACCGTCATAATCAGCAGCAGGCTGAGTATTGCAACTGCCAGCACCATTCTGTCAACAGTTACTCCCTCGGTAATGCAATCAATCATCACCTTGGGTATGTATGCCATCACAATCGGCTGAAAAACCGTCGCCGGCACTCGTATGATAAAAAACCAAAGGCTCTTTTTATCCCAGGCGAGCCAGTTTTTTATCATATACATAAAATTCTCTTTCATTGTTTCCTCTTTTCAAAAAAAATTGTGTTTCTTCGTACTGACGCACTATGCAACCCCAACATCTCACAGCTCACGGCCGCCATGAGATAAAGAACCCTTTTACACGGCAAACGATTCCCATAAAAACAAAAAGTGCGCCCAAACAAGACGCACCGAAAAATGCATCTCATTTGCTGCGACACAAATTAACTCAATTGTAGTAAAGATATAGTTAAATAGAGAATGCACTTTTACCAAAGTGATTCTTTACTACAATGCTATTTAATTCATGTCGCAAGTTTAGACTAACACATTATCCCGTAAAAGTCAATAAACATTGAAAATAAAATAAGACGCTCCCAGTTTTTCTCAAGCTCATCATAAGTATATGTTCCATCTATTAACAAAAAAAGCCTCTGCCGAAACAGAGGTTTTTTATTATCAGTCTTTTCTGTATTTTTCAACAGCGGTTTTGTAAAGATCATTACCTTCGCTGTCCATAACAACAATTGCCGGAAGCTCTTCAATTTCAAGCCTGCGGATTGCTTCAGGACCAAGGTCATCATAAGCAACAACTTCAGCTTCTTTAATGCAATGTGAAAGCAATGCGCCTGCACCGCCGACCGCTGCAAAATAAACTGCACCGTTTCTTACAACTGCATCGTGAACATCCTGTGTTCTCTTGCCTTTACCAATCATACCACGAAGTCCGAGGTCAAGGAGAGTCGGAGCATACGGATCCATTCTGCCTGAAGTTGTTGGGCCTGCTGAACCAATCGGTCTGCCCTCTCTTGCCGGAGAAGGTCCCATGTAATAAATTACGTTACCCTCCATGCTGATTGGAAGCTCTTCACCGTTTGCAAGTGCTTCACTCATTCTTTTGTGAGCTGCGTCACGTGCTGAATAAATTGTGCCGGTAAGATAAACATAATCGCCGACCTTGAGGCTCTTTGCGTCCTCTTTGCTCAAAGGTACTTTAACAATATTTTTGCTCATCTTTGTCACCTCAAATCTCTCTTACTGCGTGTCTGTTGACATGGCAGCAAATGTTGATTGCAACGGGAAGACCTGCAATGTGAGTTGCATATGTGTTGATGTTAACAGCAAGTGCAGTTGTTCTTCCGCCGAGTCCGCCCGGGCCAATACCTGTGTTGTTGATTTTTTCAAGCATTTCTGCTTCAAGGTCAGCAACATAAGGAATGTCTGAATGAACGGAAATATCTCTTGTCAATGCTTTTTTTGCAAGGTAAGCACATTTTTCAAATGTACCGCCGATACCTACACCGACAACCATCGGAGGGCAAGCATTCGGGCCCGCATCTTTAACAGCGGTGAGAATTGCATCCTTAACGCCTTCAATGCCGTCAGCCGGGGTAAGCATGAAAATTCTGCTCTTATTTTCACTGCCGAAGCCCTTCGGTGAAACTGTGATTTTAACTTTATCGCCCGGAACGATTTCAGTGTGAAGAATTGCAGGAGTGTTATCTTGTGTGTTAACACGAAGAATTGGGTCACCAACAACTGACTTACGAAGGAATCCGTCAACATAACCCCTTCTTACGCCCTCGTTAACAGCGTCAACAACGCTTCCGCCAACGAAGTGAACATCCTGACCGATTTCAAGGAAAACAACTGCCATTCCTGTGTCCTGACAAATTGGAATCATTTCCTTGCCTGCAATGTCAAGGTTTTCGCTCAATGAGTCAAGAACCTGCTTGCCGAGATCGGATTCTTCTGTTGCAACTGCCTTTTCAAGTGCAGCGCACATATCGGGTGAAAGGTAATGAGTTGCCTCAATACACATATCTTTGATATTATCGGTTAAAAGCTTAACATCTATATCTCTTACCATGGGGAATCTACCTCCTTATATTAAGTTATTATCAGCCGAGAAGCGTACAGATAAGCTGTGACGCAACAACAACTGCAATCAACGCAATCGGATATGTTGCTGCATATGCCGATGCAACATCATTTGTGCCTGCAACACTGATGAGTGTGCCAAGCGCAGGTGTGCTTGTCATGCCACCCGTGATTGAACCGAGGTTGTTGAGAAGGCTGAGTTTAAGTACATATTTTGCAAACAAGAAGCCAATTATCATTGGAATCAATGTCATAAGAACACCGTATACAAAATATATGGGCTGGAAATATTCAATGAATTTTGCACCGCCGGCAACACCTGCACCGATAAGGAACAGCATGAGTCCGTATTCTCTGAACACTTCAAGAACATTTCTTTCAACCTTAAGGCTCATTTTGCCAACATGACCAAGGTGACCGAAAATAAGTGAAACAATAAGTGTTCCGCCTGTTGTTGTCAGTGAGAATGTTGTTCCTGAAAAGCCCTTTGATGAAAGCGGAATTTTGATTGCGCCCACAATGATGCCGATGAGTGCCGCAAGGAAAAACGGCATAAGACCGAAGTGATCCATTTCAAGGAATCTGCGCTGTTTCGGTTCTTTTTTAACAGGATCTGTTGCAGAAATTTTGATTATCTTTCTTTCTTCTTCCATGTTTGCTTTGGTAAGCTTCGGAATAAGCTGAACAAAAAGAACAACGCCGATAACACCAAAGAGATATGCAATTCCGTGACCAACAGTAACCACATCTTCATATTG
>JAMPAE010000059.1 GCA_023667385.1 Ruminococcus sp. | reverse complement strand
TGAATAACAGCCCCAACTGGCAGGGCAAGGATACCTCTGTTCGCAGCGTGTTTTGGCCGAAAATTCATGAATTGCTTTCCAAGACCATCACGCCGCAGGAATGTGCCGAAAAGCTGAACGATTCCTGCAACGCTGCTCTTGATGAGGGCAGAAAAGACAGCGTATTTCATGAATAATGAATTATATGTTTTGAGTAACTGGCAATTATTTAATATCATGCGGGCAAAGCTTTCGGCAAATGAAAACTTTGTCCGTATATTTTGAAGAAAAAATTGAAAAAAGCCTTGACAAGTGTTCGTCTTTACGGTATAATGTCAAAGCTGTGTAAAGCAAAAAGTCTTTACACCATGCGTTTGGAGGGGAAGATAATGGCAAAGAATCTTGATGTTATTATGCTTTTTGATATTTACGGTGATATGCTCACAGAAAAGCAGCAGGATTTTATCGGCTATTATTATAACGATGACCTCTCACTGGCGGAAATTGCAGAAAATGAGGGGATTACCCGTCAGGGCGTGCGTGACGCAATTAAGCGTGCGGAAGCTCAGTTGCTCAGCTTTGAAGAGCATCTTGGACTGAAAAAACGCTTTGACGAAATGAGGGACGGTCTTGAGGAAATCAAGGCGCTGACTGAGGTAATCAACGACGTGAACCGCAGCACAATTCTTTCACGTGAAATCAACGATGCAGTTGCCAGAATCAATGTTGTTGCCAAAGTGATGTGCGGCAGCATTTCCGATGATGAATTTAACGATGAGGAAGTGATTTAATTGGCATTTGAAGGACTTTCCGACAGACTTGAAGCTGCTTTTAAAAGGCTTCGCAGCAAGGGCGCTTTGACTGAAAGCGATGTTAAGGACGCAATGAGAGAAGTTCGCCTTGCGCTTTTGGAAGCTGACGTTAACTATAAGGTTGCCAAAGATTTCACAAAAACCGTTACTGAACGTGCAATCGGCGCAAAGGTAATGGAAAGCCTGACCCCGTCGCAGATGGTTATTAAAATCGTTAACGAAGAGCTGACGAACCTCATGGGCGGAACAAAATCAAGGCTTAACATTGCCAATCATCCGCCAACAATTGTCATGATGTGCGGCCTTCAGGGTTCAGGTAAAACAACGCACAGCGCAAAGCTTGCTTTGATGCTGAAAAATCAGGGTCACAGACCGCTGCTTGTTGCCTGCGACGTTTACAGACCTGCCGCAATCAAACAGCTTCAGGTTGTTGGTGAAAAAGCCGATGTCCCCGTTTTTGAAATGGGTAATATAAATCCTGTTGAAATTGCCAAAAATGCAGTTTCGCTTGCTAAAGATAAAGGCTATGATTATGTTTTCCTTGACACGGCAGGACGTCTCCACGTTGACGAGGAGCTGATGAATGAGCTGAAAAGCATCAAGTCAGAGGTTAAACCGCATGAGATTTTACTTGTTGTTGATTCAATGACAGGTCAGGATGCAGTTAATGTTGCAACCTCGTTTGATGAAGCGCTCGGCATCGACGGCCTTATTCTCACGAAGCTTGACGGTGACACAAGGGGTGGTGCGGCACTTTCCGCAAGGGCAGTGACAGGCAAACCAATCAAATTTGTCGGTACAGGTGAAAAGCTCGGCGACCTTGACGTTTTCCACCCGGACAGAATGGCTTCGAGGATTCTCGGCATGGGCGATATGCTTTCGCTCATTGAAAAAGCCGAACAGAAGCTTGATGAAAAGAAAGCGCTGGAGCTTGAAAGAAAGCTTCGTAAAAATAAATTTGACCTCAACGATTTGCTTGACCAAATTCAGCAAATGAGAAAAATGGGCTCCATCAAAGACATTCTCAAAATGCTGCCCGGCGTTGGCAGAAAGGTTGACGAGGTTGAAATTGACGAAAGACAGTTTGACAGAATGCAGGCAATCATCCTTTCAATGACGCCGAAAGAGAGAACTAAGCCCGACATTATCAATCCGTCAAGAAAGCGCAGAATCGCAGCAGGCTGCGGAATGCAGGTTGAAGATGTTAACAGACTTCTTTCGCAGTATCGTCAGATGCAGAAAATGTTCAAACAATTTTCCGGCAAAAGCGGAAAGAAAATGCGCAAGCGCATGATGAATATGCCGGGACTTAACGGCATGGGCGGCCAAGGCGGCTTCCCGATGATGTAAACAACACGCAAAATATAATAATAACACAAGCGTGTTAATAATATTTTTAACATATTTTTGGAGGTAACAAAAATGGCAGTAAAAATCAGACTTCGCCGTATGGGCGCAAAAAAGGCACCGTTTTATCGTGTGGTAGTTGCAGATTCAAGATACCCTCGTGACGGTCGTTTCATCGAAGAAATCGGTTATTTCAACCCGATGACAGAACCCAATGACATCAAAATTGATGCAGAAAAGGCACAGAAATGGATTGCTAACGGTGCTCAGCCGACTGATACCGTTAAATCACTTCTCAAAAAGTGCGACATCATTAAATAATTTGGGAGGTACTCAACTTGAAAGAGTTACTTACTTCACTTGCAGCGGGTCTTGTTAATGAGCCCGACAAAGTAACTGTTGAGGTTGACGAAATTAACGATGAAGGTATCGTTGTTTACCATCTCCACGTTGCCCCGGATGACATGGGAAGAGTAATCGGTAAGCAGGGCAAAATCGCCAAAGCCATCAGAACCGTTATGCGTGCAACCGCAAACAGAAACAATTCAAAAATCTCGGTTGAAATTGACTAATCGTGATGTGATTCAAATGCAGGAGGCTCTGTAAATCAGAGCCTCTTTTTTTGTTGCAGTTATTAAAGTCTTTTTTCTGTAACTATTGCCTAATTTTTCATTATGTGTTATTATTAATCTATCTAATTATACCGACTTCGATGTTGGTTTAACAGGGGGAATAAAAATGAAAACAATATTAACCGTTATTCTGTGCTTCTTTTTGGAGCTGTCGTCATTGTTCGGCGGCGCAGTGAAGCCTGAATCACCAAGCGTAAACGATTCGCTTTATGACGAAAACGAAATTGTGAACGTCATTGTTGAACTCGATGTTGCAGGTATGCTCGATGGCATCAAAAATTCAGTTCAGAGGAAAGAAGTTGTTGAAAACTTCCTTGAAAGCGAAAAATACGAAAAAATTCAGCAGGCTCAGGAAACTGTAACTGAGCTTATCAAAAGCACCTTCAAGGCTGCGGATTTTTCAAATTCATTCACATATAGCTTCATCGCTGACGGATTTTCACTTGAGATTCCGTTCAAATATGTTGATGACCTTGAACAACTCAAAGGCGTTAAAAAGGTGAGCATCTGCACCTCGTTTGCTCAGCCGGATACAGTTGACGAGGCTCAGGGTGCAGAAGCTAACCTTGCAACCGCAGGCGAATTTACCGGTATCAATGAGGTTCATTCTTCAGGCTATACAGGTCAGGGTTCAGTTGTTGCAATCCTTGACACGGGCTTCCAGCTTGATCATGAAGCGTTCAACTTTGATGTTAAATCGCCGACCCTTTCCAAAAAAGACATCAACCTCATGACCACCTTTAAGGCACTGAACACAATTGTGCCAAGATGGGGCGTTAACTATTATTCGCAGAAAATTCCTTATAAATGGGACTATGCTGAAATTGACAAGACCGTTAACAATGAATATTCAGGTCACGGCACCCACGTTGCAGGTATCGTTGGCGGAAAGAGCGAAAAAATCACAGGTGTTGCGCCTGATGCTCAGTTGCTTTGCATGAAAGTTTTTGGTGATGAGCAAGGCTCGCTTGCAATGGAGCACGTAACTCTTGCTGCCCTTGATGACGCAGTTAAGCTCAATGCTGATGTAATCAACATGAGCCTTGGCTCTCCGTCAGGTCAGGACCCTGACAACATTTTCACTTGGGATGTTATCAGACGCCTTGAAAAAGCAGGTATTTCTGTCATCTGCTCGGCAGGTAACGATTCAAGCCTTGGCAAAAACGATGCAACAAGCGGTTCAACAACCGTCAACGCCGATTTGTTCGATTACGGCGTTGTTGGCTCACCGTCAAGCTATGAGTGGTGTATGTCGATTGCATCATCCGCTGTTAACAAAAAAACAACGTCGGTTGACGGCTCAATCAGCGTCAGCAATGTTGGCTCACAGGAGATGTCAAGCTTCTCATCATGGGGCGTAACGGCTGACATGAAGCTCAAGCCTGAAATCACAGCTCCCGGCAGCAGCATCCTTTCAAGCGTACCGGGCAACAGCTATGAATATTACAGTGGTACATCAATGGCTGCTCCGTATTACACAGGCGCGTTCGCAGTCGTTGAGCAATATGTAAAAGCAAACTATCCTTCAATGGCGAAGAAAGCAACTGCTGAGCTTATCAATTCACTTTTGATGAGCACTGCAACCGCATTCAGGGGCTATGGTCAAAACACATATTATTCACCAAGACGTCAGGGTGCAGGTCTTGTGAACCTTGATGCAGCAATTAGTTCAAAGGCATATCTCACAACAACAGACGGCGCACGTCCGAAGCTTGAACTTGGCGATGGTGAAAACAAAACCTATGAAATGTCATTTAAGGTGCAGAATATGTCCTCGGATGAGCTTACATATACACCGAAATTTGTGGCACTGACAGATAGCTACAAAAAATCAGGCAGTACTTATATTAATACCCTCACTGCAAAGAAGCTCACAAGCAGCCAGTATACCGTTGAATACACAAGCGGCGTGAACGATGACGGAACCGTTACAGTACCCGCAGGCAAAAGCGCAGAAATTTCGCTTAAAGTGACTTATAGTGATTCATTCCTTGAAGCGCAGAAAGCAGCGTTCAAAAACGGCTTCTTCCTTGATGGCTTCATCTTCCTTGAATCAGCTTCACAGCCGACTCTTTCACTTCCGTATATGGCATTTTACGGCGACTGGGATAAGGCTATGATTTTTGACAACACAATGTATGATGATGCACCGTCATATATGGGTAAGCAGTGGGGACTTATGGTCACCGACGGCAGCAACTATTACCCAATGGGCGCAAACATTTTTGAAGGCGGCGCTGAATACGGCATCGACCAAAAATACTGTGCATTTTCAAAGAACGCATTCGGCGTGACCGGTATGCTCGATGATCCATATGTAACAGTCAGCCTTGGACTTTTGAGAAACTGCAAGCGCATGGATTATAACCTGTTTGCAAAGTCAGGTGTTTTCAGATATTGCGGTTCAACCATGCTGGATTATTGCCGCAAAACAATCAACCCCGACAAAGCCAACATTGGCATCCTTTGGGGTGGCGGAGGACTCATCAACGGCAACGAATATGTATATAAGGTATCCACAACTCCGTCAAACATTTCAGCAGGCAGAACAACAATTGAGTTCCCGTTCGCTGTTGACAATGACCCGGCAGTGATTGAAAGCTGCTCTTATGAAAAAACTTCCGATGGTAACATTCTGAAACTGAAAATCAGAGATAACCGCTATGTCATGGGCTTTGAAGTGTTCAGCGATTATTACGATTCAATCGGCACTGTTTCATTCAAGGGCATCGACCCTGTTGACGGCACATATACCTATGAAATGAATGTCAGCGAGGTGGCAGGAGAAAACTTCACCGAGGATGAATATGAAACCATCAACATTTATGTTGTTGACTATGCATATAACGAAACCGTATCGTCAATCACACTTTCAAACGATATAGCCGAAACTGTTCCCGCTGAAAAAGACTTCAAGGCAATCAAAGCATATAGCTTCATTCAGAATGCACCTGTTGTTGAAGTTGACGCAGAAAGTCAGCAAAAAAGCGCAAACAGACCTTTTGCAAAAATCATTGATGCACTTGAAAAAGCAATTGCATCAAAATAAGCGATACTCCTCACTTTGAATTTACACGGAGGCGTTTTCCATGCATAAAAGTTCACTCACAAAGGGCAGAAAGCTCGGATATTGTGCAGGCATTGCAACTGAATCAATCCTGTATAATATGTATTACACCTATTATCTCTTTTTCCTGACGGATGTTGCTCACATGGGCGCAGGCCTTGCAGGAACAGTAAGCCTCATCTCGGTTATCTGGGATGCAGTGACCGACCCGATCATCGGTCATTTTGCAGATAAGCCCGGTGCAGACAAGCGCAAATTTATGCTTCGTGCTGCTTTCCCGGTTGGCATCACTTTCATTGGAGCGTTTTTGCCGCTCGGCGACCAAAGCGACATTGTTAAGTTCATTTTCTACACCGCAATGACAATGCTTTTCTGGCTTGCATATACGGTTTACACAATCCCCTATTATGCGGTTGTTGCGGAAATCACAGAAGATTATGATGAGCGCACCGCAATTCGTGGCACAAGCTCAATGTTTAACACAGTTTGCATTTTCATCGGCAACGCTGTTCCGTCGGTACTTCCCGGCTTGTTCGTTGGAATGGGCGTCAGCCTTTCGCTTGGCTGGATTTTCACGGCGGTTATCCTCTCGGTTGTTGCAGTTATCTTTGCAGTTTTGGCTTCGCTCAGCCTGCGTGGAGTACCGCTCAAAAAGGCAAGTGAAGCCGCTGATACAAAAGAAAAAATCAGCCTGAAAGAATATGTTCAGATTCTCAAGATCAAGCCGTTTCGCTGGTTTGTAATGTTCGTGTTCTTCTTCTTGATTGCATCGTCAATGATTCAGACTAACTTTGCATATCTTGTTCAGGGCAGACTTGGCATGAGCAGTGATGACATGGTTATTGTTATTGTGACTCTTGTTGCCGCAATGGCAGTGTTTATTCCAATCATCACAAAAATTGCCGAAAAAACCGACAGAAGGCTTGCAAGCATCATCTTCATTTCAATCATGCTTGTTTCGCTTGTTGTGATTCGCATCATCGGTATTGACAACACAGCAATGCTCATCGCTTCGGTCATTGCCTGCGCAGTTGGTCTGGCTTGCTTTTGGACAGTGTTCTATTCAATGGCATATGACCTTGTTGAGGTTGACGAATTTGTCAACGGCAAGCGCCGTGAAAGCATGATTACCGCTTTCCCGCAGTTTTTCCAAAAGTTCGGCGCTGCAATCGGTATGTGGGTAACAGGTCAGGTGCTTGACCGCTTCGGATATGACGGAACGCTTGACGTTCAGGTTCAAAGCGCAAAAGATGCAATTGAAAACATTGCAACCATCATTCCGGCTGCGTTCCTTGTTTTGTCAATTGTTGGTTTGGTGCTTTATCCTGTCACAAAAGAGCGTTTTGCACTGCTTTCAAAGCAGCTTGAGCTCAAGCGTCAGGGCAAGGAAGCTGACAGCAAAGGATTAGAAAAACTCATCTAATTTACCACGGAGGCAATTATGCTCACAATCAGTCATGTCACAAAAAAATACGGAAAAATTGTTGCAAATAATGACATAAGCTTCAACGTTGCAGACGGCGAAATTGCAGTTTTGCTTGGTCCGAACGGCGCAGGCAAATCAACAATCATCAAGTGTATCGCAGGTTTGCTGCGCTTTGACGGTGAAATCAAGGTTTGCTCATTTGACAACAAATCGCTTGAAGCAAAGCGCCTTTTGGGCTATGTGCCGGAAATGCCTGCTGTTTACGATATGCTGACTGTGCGTGAGCACCTTGCGTTTATGCTCCGTGCCTATAAAATGGATGATGACGGAATCATTGACGACCTGCTTGAACGCTTTGAGCTTGCAGATAAAAAAGATAAGTTTGGCAAGGAGCTTTCAAAAGGTATGCAGCAAAAGCTTTCCATCTGCTGCGTTCTCGTTCATAAGCCAAAGGTTGTCATTTTTGATGAACCGATGGTTGGGCTTGACCCTCACGCAATTAAGAAGCTCAAGCAATTGTTTGTTGAACTGAAAGAGCAGGGGGCTTCCGTAATCATCAGCACTCATATGCTCGACAGCATTGAAAGCTATTGGGACGTTGCCTACATCATGCAAAAAGGTACTTTTTGTGCCGAAAAGCGGGCAGGTGACGATGACGGAAAAAGCCTGGAAGAGTTGTTTTTTGAAATTACGGAAGGCGGTAATTTTCAATGAGCGCATTGTTTTACCTGCTTTTCAAAAAGGCGAAAAACAGAATTAAAGAGATGTTTCGCCGTCCGTCTGAGCTTATTGCAATTGTAATTTTTGTTTTGCTCGGCGTGTTTACCATTGTGACGGGCGACACTGCCGAAGCACCGATTGCACACCGCAGCATTGATGAATTTTACGCAATAGTGTTAGCCTTATAT
>JAMPAE010000058.1 GCA_023667385.1 Ruminococcus sp. | reverse complement strand
GCTCAATATCACGCTGAACAGTCTTAATTCTTGCAATATCCTTCTTAACAGCACTGATTCTCATCGGATTATCAAGCTGATTAACAGCCTGCTGGAAGCGAAGATTGAAAAGCTCTTTCTTGAGCTCTGCGAGCTTTGCGTCCATCTCTTCGGCGGACAGTTTTCTGATTTCACTTGCTTTCATTACTGTTCACCTTCCTTATCCTGCTCTGCTTTGGTTACGAATTTGCATTTGATTGGGAGCTTGTTTGCAGCAAGACGCATAGCCTCACGTGCAAGTGCTTCGTCAACGCCTGCAATTTCAAACATAACTCTGCCCGGCTTAACAACAGCTACCCAATATTCGGGTGAACCTTTACCTGAACCCATTCGGGTTTCAGCCGGCTTTTCTGTAATCGGCTTATCCGGGAAAATCTTGATCCAAACCTGACCGCCACGCTTGATGTAACGTGTCATTGCGATACGGGCTGCTTCAATTTGTCTTGAAGTGATCCATGAGGGTTCGAGAGCTACAAGACCGAAATCACCGTAAGTAACTTTGTTGCCCTTGTGAGCTGTGCCTTTAAGGCGACCACGCTGCACTTTACGGCGTTTTACACGCTTAGGTAATAACATTATTTAGCTCCTCCTTCCCTGCGATTGTTTCTGCGGCGGCGTTCAGGTCTCTGACGTTCTGTGTTGTTAGAAACTTGAAGAACTTCGCCGGTATAAATCCAAACCTTAACGCCGATACGGCCATAGGTTGTTTTTGCTTCAGCAAAACCATAATCAATGTCAGCACGAATTGTCTGAAGAGGAATTGTACCCTCTTTATAGGTTTCGCTTCTTGCGATTTCAGCGCCGTTAAGACGACCTGAAGCCTGAATTTTGATACCCCTTGCGCCAAGCTTCATTGCACGGCCGATTGACTGCTTGAGAGCACGACGGAAGGCGATTCTTCTTTCGAGCTGTGAAGCAATGTTTTCAGCAACAAGCTGAGCATTGACATCAGGATTCTTGATTTCAATGATGTTGAGAGAAACGCTCTTGCCAAGCTTCTTTTCAAGTGTTGCCTTGAGCTTTTCAATCTCTGCGCCGCCACGGCCGATAACCATACCTGGCTTTGCAACATGAATGTTGATTCGAACACGCTTTGCGTCACGTTCGATTTCAACCTTTGGTACTCCGGCAGGAGCAAGTGTTTCAAGGAGATATTCACGAAGATTGTAGTCTTCAACGAGCTGATCGCCAAAGTCTTTCTTGTCTGCATACCAACGAGATTCCCAATCCTTAATAACACCGACTCTCAAGCCGTTCGGATTAACTTTCTGACCCATTGTCTTACCTCCTCCTCACTTATTCTGCTTCCTTGAGTACAAGGGTAATATGCGATGTTTTCTTGTTGATACGGAACGCTCTGCCCTGTGCTCTCGGTCTGATTCTTTTAAGAGTCGGACCCTGGTTAACGAAGCATTCAGAAACATAAAGTCTTGATGTGTCCATATCTTTGTTCTCTGCGTTTGCCACAGCAGATGTCAACAGCTTGGAAACAACCTCACACGCAGCCTTAGGCGTGTATTTAAGGATTGCTTCAGCTTTTTCAACGCTCTGATTGCGGATAAGGTCAAGAACGATCTGAACCTTACGAGGTGCAATACGAACGTATGTTACTTTTGCAGTTGCTTGCATAGCAATACACTCCTTTCGACTGATTATTTACCGTTGTTTGATGTTTTTGAACCGGCGTGACCTCTGAAGGTACGTGTCGGAGCAAATTCGCCGAGCTTGTGACCTACCATGTCCTCTGTTACATAAACAGGAACGTGCTTGCGTCCGTCATGAACAGCAAATGTGTGGCCAACGAAATCGGGGAAGATTGTGGAGCTGCGGCTCCATGTTTTAAGAACGATTTTTTCGCCCTTTTCATTCATTTTGATGACTCTTTCGTATAACTTCGGTTGCACGAAAGGTCCTTTTTTAGTGCTTCTGCTCATTATTCTTAGCTCCTTTCATCGACCGTTATTTGTCGTTACGACGCTTAACAATAAGCTTGTCTGAACGATTCTTCTTAGCACGAGTCTTGTAGCCGAGAGCAGGCTTGCCCCACGGGGTAACAGGTCCGGGACGGCCAACTGGTGATTTACCTTCACCACCACCGTGCGGATGGTCATTCGGGTTCATTACAGAACCACGAACTGTAGGTCTGATACCGAGGTGACGAGTACGTCCTGCCTTACCGATCTTAACATTCTCGTGGTCACCGTTGCCAACAACACCGATTGTTGCCATGCATTTATCCGAAACCTTACGAAGCTCTGATGACGGAAGTCTGAGAAGTGCATAGCCGCCTTCTTTAGCCATAAGCTGTGCTGAGTTACCTGCTGCACGAGCAAGCTGACCGCCTCTGCCCGGATAAAGTTCAACGTTGTGAACAAGAGTACCTGTTGGGATGTTTACAAGTGCAAGTGCGTTACCCGGTTTGATGTCAGCATTTACGCCGGCTTCAACTGTATCGCCTACCTTAAGTCCTTCGGGAGCAATGATGTATCTCTTTTCACCGTCTTCATATTGAAGAAGAGCGATGTGAGCCGATCTGTTAGGATCGTATTCAAGAGAAACTACTGTTGCCTTTACATCAACTTTATCTCTCTTAAAGTCAATGATACGATATTTTCTTCTGTTTCCGCCGCCACGGTGACGAACGGTGATACGGCCGTAGCTGTTACGTCCGCTCTTTTTGTTGAGAGGAGCAAGAAGGCTTCTCTCCGGGCCGTTCTTTGAAAGACCCGAGTAGTCTGTGTACGACATATTACGTGTGCCGTTTGTAACAGACTTCATAACACGAATTGACATTTGTTTCACTCCTTATAATGGTTTAGCGGAGAATGTCGATCTCCATACATTACCACCGGATTGGTTTGTAACTTAGTTGATCAGCGATTAAAGAAGACCATCGAAGAAATCAATGGTGTTTGAATCTTCGGTAAGAGTTACGATAGCCTTTTTCCATGCTGCGGTGTAACCCTCAAAGCGACCGTATCTTCTCAAATGACCTTTGCAGTTCATTGTGTTGACTTTGGCAACCTTAACACCGAAAACTTCTTCAACTGCTTTTGCAATTTCAGCTTTGTTAGCGTCTTTTGCAACCTTGAAGGTGTACTTCTTCATTTCTGTTCCCATCATGCTTTCTTCTGTGATGATGGGCTTGAGGATGATGTCATGTGCTAACTTACTCATTATGCATAAACCTCCTCGATTTTTGCAACTGCATCCTTGAGAACAACAACACTGTTGCAGTTAAGAATATCATAAACATTGAGAGTGTTAACAAGAGTTACCTTTACTCCTGCAATGTTTCTTGCGCTTCTGTAAACAACATCGTCTTTTTCAGGAAGAACGATAAGTGTCTTTTTGCCTGTTTCAAGGGCATTGAGAACCTTAACAACTTCCTTTGTCTTGATTGCATCAAGCTTGAGCGAATCAAGAACGATGAGTTCTTCAGCAGCAACCTTTGAAGAAAGAGCAGACTTGAGTGCAAGTCTTCTTACCTTCTTGTTTACTGAGAAGCTGTAGCTTCTCGGCTTCGGACCATGTGCGATACCGCCGTGATACCACTGCGGAGCTCTTGTTGAGCCCTGTCTTGCACGGCCTGTGCCTTTTTGCTTCCATGGCTTCTTGCCGCCGCCGGAAACTTCTGAGCGTGTCAGGGTTGACTGTGTGCCCTGGCGCTGATTTGCGAGATAATTGACAACAACGATGTGCATTGCTGAGGTGTTCGGTTCAATTCCGAAGATGCCGTCTGCAAGCTCAAGGTCTGAAACCTTTTTACCGTTTACGTCGAAAACTGATACGTTAGGCATTTAGAGCAACTCCTTTCTTACGCTTTTTTTACTGTGTCAGCTATCATTACGATGCCCTTCTTCGGGCCGGGGATTGCACCCTTGATAGCGATGAGGTTGTTTTCTGCATCAACCTTGACAACATCGAGATTCTGAACTGTTACACGTTCTGCACCGAGATGACCTGCAAGCTTCTTTCCCTTGAAAACTCTTGACGGGTCTGAGCAAGCACCAAGTGAACCTGCGTGTCTTGCAACCGGTCCTGTACCGTGTGATTCTTTGAGTCTTGAGAAATTCCATCTCTTAATTGCGCCTGCAGTTCCCTTACCTTTGCTTGTGCCGACAACGTCGACTTTTTCGCCGGGAGCGAAGACGTCAGCCTTGAGAATGTCACCAACATTGAGAGCGCTTGTGTCTTCGAGTCTGAATTCTCTGAGAATCTTCTTCGGAGCAACGCCTGCCTTGTCGAAATGACCTTTCATGGGCTTGTTGACTCTTGTTACTTTCTGGTCGTCAAAACCAAGCTGAACAGCTTCATAGCCGTCATTTTCAACTGTTTTCTTTTGAACGACTGCGCATGGACCAACTTCAACAACTGTCACAGGTACTACGTTACCTTTTTCGTCGAAGATTTGTGTCATGCCGACTTTTCTGCCGATAAGACCTTTTTTCATAATGATTGTTCCTCCTTTGGTTATTGGTTGACTGTGCGCCAACGTGACCTTTCGGTTAAGTGTGCGGGTATATTAATGAAACAAGATTTAAAATTGATTATCTCTTGATTTCGATTTCAACACTTGCCGGAATTTCAAGATTTGTCAGAGCCTCCACGGTCTTGGGTGTCGGTCTGATGATGTCAATGAGTCTTTTGTGAGTTCTCTGTTCAAACTGCTCACGGCTGTCCTTATACTTATGAACAGCACGAAGGATTGTTACAACTTCCTTTTCTGTTGGAAGAGGAATCGGACCTGAAACCGTTGCGTTTGTGCGTCTTGCGGTTTCAACGATCATTTCAGCTGCCTTGTCAACAAGGTTGTGATCGTAACCCTTGAGTCTGATACGGATTCTTTCTTTAACTGCCATTGAGTTTGCGCCTCCTAATAAAATTTGGCGGGCAATGATTAACCTATTTCATTTCTACGCTTAAACAACCGTTCCGGGTGTTTTTAGCCTTTCCTTTAAAAAACCGGAAACAAATATTTCCGGCAAAAGGCTAAAAATAGCGCAGTCCACGACTGTACCGCTTAAGGTTGACCGCCGAAAGCCGAAGAGCATAGCTCCACTGCCGCCGTGCAGACCAAGCCTAACGCAAGATAGCAGCACACATCACGTGAATTATAGATCGCCCGGTTTTAAATCGGACATACTCCGCGGAAATTCCCTGCCTCAGTGGGCAGCCACCTCCCGCATCATCGCATATCGTTGTTACTGTATAAGGGCATAGTATACCCATCTACCCCTTATACATGCTTGATTAGTTTACCATAAGAATTGGTAATTGTCAACGATTTTCGGCAAAAAAGTTTGTTAAAAATGCAGATTTTTTTAGTTTGTATAGTAGTGTGATTCCAACCGCAAGATGTAGTTGAGTTTCAATCTTTTTCACTGCTAAAAAAGATAAAAAGCATTTTTCATTCAATATAATAAAATGCGGTGAACAACAACTAACCGCTGAGTATTCACCGCATTATTAATTAGTTTTATTTTTTTACAGATGCTTGTTTAGCAAAAGACTGAAACTCACTTAGTGTATAACATTTTGCTTCTACTATATTCGCTTCTTTTTCAGATACATATGGCGCATATACACCCAATTTTTCATTGAACAGCAATTTTCCCTGCCAGCCTCTTATCAATTGATATGAATTTGTTTGAAATTCTTTAAAATCAGAATAATCTATTGGATAAACAAAAAGTATAACATCTTCGTCATTCTCCATCACCTTATTGTCCTCAATACGTATATCGTATATGACCTTTTTCGACTTAGTTGCTTCCATTGGCGTGCCGAATTTTTCAATGCTCAGCGCATTATCAAATACATCGGAAGGCACAAAACCCCCAAGCTCTCTGATTTTTATAATCTGCCCTTTTTTCAGATTTCCCTTATAGGTCTCTAAAACTTCAACCTCTGACTTGGTATAAACTTCACTTCCTTTGAGCAAATAATCAGTACCAACAACCTTGCCTCTAAAGACAATTGGACTTTCATCATACATTTCCTTTTCGTTTGTCAACGGCGGAAGAGCCATAGATAATGAACTCGATGTATAACGAACTGCATTTTCAGTTTTAGCAGGCACTGCTGCAGTAAAATCCAATTTAGTTATTTGATTCTCTGATTGTGAAGTATCACTGGTTTCATCATTTGCATTTATCGGTTTATTGCTTTTACAAGCACAAAATGAAAAAGCCATAATGACTAGTATAATTAATGCAATTATCTTTTTCATGGGTTATAACCTCCGTATAAACTGTTTACGCCTTTACACTCATCGGCTGTCGGTTTTAAAGCAGTGCAATCATACTGCCCTATATACATTAATTTGCTTTTATTTCCATTTCCAAGTAAATCGTCTAATCCAAAAGCGTGGCCAACCTCATGAGCAAACACCGCCTGCTTTTTGACTTTTGTTAAAGATATATCTTTGCCACTTGAGGATTTTCCGCTGTTACAAGCATAAGTATTTATGGTACATTTTGCCCAAACCCAATTAGATTTATTCGTGTACGGATTTTCTACCGGGCTGCTCTCGCCAGCTGTCTTGTAAAGCGTGGTTTTTCCGTATACAAAGCTTCCCAGATCATTATCCTTTTGAAAATCAACAACAGAACTATGCTGATCAGTTGTTCTTGCGAACCATACGCTTGTATAAACACCGCATCCTTTGGTTCCTGTATGACACCAATCATACATAGCGTTTACAGCAAGTTGTTGCCAGTCTGAGTTAAATGAATTAGGATTAACCCAATAATATCGAGTTTTTTTGCCCGAACTTCCAACACCTCCAATCATTTTGTAACCATGAATTGTTCCATAGGCACTTGCGGGCACAATAGCCCCAGCCACAAATAAAACAACCAACATGAAGATACTTAGTACTTTCATTCCTTGTTTCAACATACTTCGATTTCTACTTTTCAGTAAGATATACAAAAACAGTTTGTGTATATTATGTATAACTATATACCGATAGAATTCATAATATCTGTTTTCTAATTTATCGTACACTTTTTTGTCAATTTGTCAATAGCTTTTATGATTTTTAAATAAAATATATAGAATTTATATTAAAAATAGATTTTAAATTAATAATTAAAGTATTTTTATCAAAATAATCATTATCGACTAAGCGTATTATGTATATGATTCCTATAAAAACTTATATATATTGCTGCAAAGTATGATTTGATCTTCTTTGACAACAAAATCTAATTTTAACTATAGTGTTCGGTCAGAATCACACTGCTATATAAGTTGAAATAAGTCTGAAATTTTAGCCTAAAATATAAACAACCATTGTAAATTTTTTATAACAGTTTTAGGCAGAACCTTACACTTTAGTAAGATTCTGCCCACATAATATATCTGTGCACAAACTATCAATCCTTATTTAGTCATGATTTCAGTCTTTGTTAATTCATCCGTCGGCGTTTCAAGCATCACAAGCCTTGCCCTGTCAGCAAGTATCATTGTTGGTGCAGATTTTTCAGCGTTAAACACAATTGCATCGCCGTCAAACTCAAAAACAATCACGCCATCCTTCTCACCCTCACGTTTCAGGATGACTTCGTTTTTGACAATCTCAAATGAGCCAACATTCAGCACATTTGACAGTAATGATTCCGAAAACTTGAAAGTCATGTCATCAAAATTGAGTCTTACGCTTGATTTGTCTGATATGTTGTTTGTGCCCTGCTTGCACGTGAAAGTTTTTTCGCCTTTCAGTTCAAAGCTCGGCGCCTTTGAGCACGCACAAAGGCAAACTGCAATACATATTGCCATCAAAATCGGAATCAGCATTTTAATTTTTCTTTTCATGTTGTTACCTTCCATTATTCTTTTCCGTTTTATAGGGAATGCTATCCTCAACATCCCTTGCCGCATACCAATATAAACATTTCTGTTAAAGGCATACTCTTGTGATGTAGAAATATATTTATCTTTACTGATACAGTTTAATTTCCGCAAATCTCTCGCCGATATATATTACGTGGGAATACCCGTTCAGTTGACTCTCAAAAAATCTCTTGCTTCAACTGTAACACCTGCAACAGTGACATCATTTTTGTTATAGTTGACATAAACGCTCGTTGAGCCCCCGTATTCAGTGCAGTAAACGCCGCTTTTCACCCGATAATGTGCAGTGATTTTTTTGTCGCCGAGGTCAGAAAACACGCTGCTCATTCTGTCATAGCAAAGCTGGGCGTCGGTTGCATAATTCATGTAGTGATAATTGTCGGGCTTCTTTTCAGTGCCGAAATCTTCATAGTAAAACTCAAAGCTCGGCACACAGCCAAACTCGGCTGCTTTGAGCATTGCAGTTTCCGGATTAGAGGCAAGGTTGATTGGCTTGCCGGCGTAGCTCACAACGCCGTGAAGCATGGCCTGCAAAAACGGAACGGACTCACAGTCATCCCTTGAAGCGCATGAAGCCGCA
>JAMPAE010000057.1 GCA_023667385.1 Ruminococcus sp. | reverse complement strand
CAACTACACTTATGATTACAAGAAAAAATGTAAACAGATTTTCATATGTAACATATTGCATCAGCATCACCCCCTTACGAGGGCGAGAATTGTAACCGCTCACCGTTATCCAGTACCCATCAGGGCAATCTTTCGACTGCGTTTTAAGTATAGCATTGCTACAAAATTTTGTCAAATAAAAGGACATGGCACAAAAAAGGATACGCCGCTCCGGCGTATCCTTTTAATTATCATCAATTATTTCAACTTAAAATTCGGGCCTCTTTTAAGGTCTGCAATTTTTCTTTCATAGTCTGCGCCGTATTTTTGAAGCACCTGGTCGATACCTGCGATGCTGTCACGGAACATGGCTTTTGATGCATTGAGAACACCGTAAACATATTCGTTTGAGCCGTTCATGCCGTTGCTTGCCCATTCCATAACCTTTGCAATGTAATCCTCGCAGCCTGCGTTTGCGGCGACAACAAGTTCATCTGCTTTTGCTTTTGCTTCAGCAATGATTTGCTCTGCGGCAACCCTTGCCTGCTGAGTGATGTTGTGGCTTGCAACCATGTCCTCTGCCTGCTTTTGAGCAGCGGTAACAATTTGGTTTGCCCTTGCATTTGCATCGTTTGTTGTTGCGGCGCTGTAATCATTGGCAGCGTTTGTGATTGCTTCAGCGTTGCGCTTTGCATTTGCAACAATGTCATTTCTGCTTGCAATGATGTTTTTTGATTCAACAATCTCACCGGGAAGCTTATCCTGAATGAGAGTTGCAAGGTTCATCATTTCTTCGCCGTCGATGATTCTCTTTCTTTTTGAGAAGAAGAATTTTCTTGAAGAAGCAAGAATGCTTTCAAATTCAAGAAGCAAGCCCTCAAAATCAAGTGAGCCCCATCTTGTTGCAAGCTCTTCTTCGTCATATCTGCCAAATTCAGTTACATCTTCATAATCTTCTTCATCATCGTCGTCATCTTCAGGGAAGCCGTTAAAAGTGATTTTTTCCTCTTCCTCTTCGTAATTAAATGCCATTTGAATCATTCCTTTCGTTTACTGAGTCTTATGCCTTTATTTTAAGTTTATTGATAATATCCTGACTGATTTCATGCGGCAAAAACTGCGCCACATCTCCGCCTAATTGGCAAACCTGCTTAACAACGCTTGAACTGAGGAACATATTTTCAGAGTTTGCAGCCATGAAAACTGTTTCAACGTCACTGTTGAGCTTGTTGTTGATCAATGCTTGCTGAAATTCATCCTCAAAATCCGAAACAGCTCTCAAGCCTTTAACAATTGCTGAAGCGTTTTTGATCCTTGCATATTCTGCAAGCAAGCCCATATATGAATCAACTTCCACATTGTCAATGCCGCTTGTGCACCGTTTGATGAATTCCATTCTTTCCTCAACGCTGAAAATTGAAGAATTGACCTTGCGATAATTTGACATGACAACAACAATCACTTTGTCAAAAAGCTTGGCGCTTCTTTTGATAATATCAAGATGTCCGTTGGTTATCGGATCAAAGCTGCCGGGACAAATTGCGATTTTTTCCATATTTATCATATCACATCTCCCTGCATCCTATATATTGTCAACGCCATTTTTCCGTAGCTGTATTTTTTTGCGGCTGCGGAATTTCCGATTGATTCGGGCAAAGCCTCGCCTTTTGGTGATTCGCAAATCACAATGCCGCTTTCACTCATCACGTTCGGGATAAGCTCAAGAGCCTGCTGCAAAATTCCCTTTGAATAAGGCGGATCGAGAAACGCTATGTCGAACTTATCAAGCCGTGTTTTCAAAAATGAAAGGCTGTCGGAATTAATGACGCTTGCATTTTTTCCAAGACCTGTTGTGCTCAGATTGGTTTTTACAATTTCAATGCTCTTTTTTGATTTATCAACGAACACCGCAGATTTTGCGCCACGTGAAAGTGCTTCAATGCCCAACTGACCCGAACCTGCAAAAAGATCAAGCACTCTCCTGCCCTCAAGCTCAAACTGGATGATACTAAAAAGCGCCTCTTTAACTTTGTCTGTTGTTGGGCGAACATCATCCCCCTCAAGGGTAATGAGCCTGCGTCCTCTGGCTGAGCCGGTAATAACTCTCATAGGTTACCTCCTTTTGTAATCATCAACAAAGATATACCTATCGACTATCTTCTTCATTATCGCATTTTTTTCAGCAAAAAGCAACACTATTTGAATAAAAACTCAGCTTTTTAACCGTTTTTTATTGACTAATTTATTCCAAATTTGCCTTTGGGAAGATTTCTTTTCTTGCATGGTTATAAAGTTTGCGGTTATCAAGTGCCCACTGCCTTTGAGTGAACTCATTTTCGCCAACCGCTCCAACCGCTGATGAAATTTCAAAAATGGTGGCATCAAGAGTGTCAAGCTGGCTGAGAATTTCCGCTTCGAGGAACATTGGGCGCACCGCCGCACCAAATTCAGGCGTTCCGTGATGAGAAATTACCATGTGCTCAAGCAGGGTTGCAGTGTTCTCAGAAATACCGAGTTCCTTTGCTTTTTCACTGATTTTCATTGCGCCCATGACAAGATGCCCGATAAGTTCACCTCTGACCGAATAGTTTGTGACGATTCCTGCACTGCTGATGTCAAACTCATCAATTTTGCAGATGTCATGCAAAATTGCACCGCTGAAAAGCAAGTCTTTGTCAACGCAAGGATAAACTTCACAGATACCCTCTGCCATGCGTAAAATTGACAGCGTGTGATAAAGCAAGCCGCCACGCATCGCATGATGAAGCTTATATGCAGCAGGCCAAAACAGCAGTTTTTCTTCGTTATCATTAACAATTGCATATGTAAGCTTTTTAAGCTGTTCGTCCTGCATTTTTGTGATGTAAAGATAGATTTCATCAAGCATGAATTTGCCGGGATATTCCGCAGACGGCACAAATTCCGTAATGTCGATGTTATCCGATTCAGCAACCGCTCTGATTTTGTCAATTCTGAGCTGATCTGCGCCGTTATATTGCGTGACGGAGCCTCTGATTTTGATAAGCTCACCGATTTCATATTTGCCGTGAAAATCCTCTCTGTAATCCCAGAGCTTGGCGTTGATTTCGCCGCTTTTGTCGCAAAGGATCATGTCAAGATACGGCACGCCTTTCACGTTAACCTTTTTATCGGCAGATTTAATCAGGCAAAAGCCTTCGCAAATACCGTTTTGTAAATTTTTAAAATTCATAATTATCCGGCGGTCAAGCTATCGACCGCATACTCCTTTCATAATGTATCTCTTTTATCTGAACCCCTCACCGAATACCTCACCAACATCGCTGATGACGGTGAAAGCTTTGCTGTCTGTTTCGGCAACAAGGCGGTTGATTTTTGAAATTTCAGATGCTCGTGCAACGCAAAACAGCATACTCTTTTCGTTGCCTGTGTAGCCGCCGGTTGCAGGAAGAACCGTTACTCCCCTTTGCATCTTTGTCATAATTGCTGTTGAAATCTTTTTCGGGGCGCTTGTAATCACAAAAATCATTTTGTTGTGACCTGCGCCCGTGATGATGAAATCAATCATTTTTGAAGAAACGAACATCGCAACCGCCGCATACATGATACTTTCGATGTTGCGATAAACAAAGTAGGACACCGAGATTATCACAAGGTCAACAATCAAAATCATTCTGCCGATTGAAACATTCGGCGCTTTTCTTCTGACAAGCATCGCAATAATTTCGCTTCCGCCCGTTGTTGCGCCTGAAATGAGCACCAATGCAAGCCCTGCCCCTGAAAACACTCCGCAAAAAAGCGCAGCCAGCAAAGGATTGCCGAGATATGGCGGAATGAAAAGCTCACCCAAATCAATCATTGCACTGAAAATAAATGTTGCAACGGCTGTTTTCAGGATGAAAGGTCTGCCGATTTTGAGCCAACCCGCCGCAAAAAGCGGAACATTCAGCACGAAAATTGATGTACCGACCGGGATGAGCGGCAACAGTCTGTTGAGCATGATTGAAACGCCGGTCAACCCACCCTGCACAATTCCGTTCGGAACAGAAAACATATTCACGCTGATGCTGAACAAAACCGAGCCGATGATTATCATGATGTTGTCAACGGCAATGTGTTTGATTTTTGCGCTTTTCATTATATGCACCTCGCAGATTGATATGTACATTTTTATTCTGCGTGGTGATGTGTCAAATTTAACTTATTCGGGCTTCTCAATCAGCCCAAACAATTCTCTGATACGCTCAAGCTGACCGTCTAAATATAGATAACCGATTAAAGCTTCAAGCCCTGTTGCTGCGTGATAGTCTCCCTCACTGGCGTTTTTCGCCTTGTGATTAGTATGGGCATTTCTTCCACGTTTCAACACTGCAAGCTCAGTTTCGTTCAGGTGCGGCATGAGCATTTTCACAAAGCCTGCCTGCGCAGCCGCATTCACCTTTGCTGCCGCAGCAGCGTGCAGCTTTTTAACAGGTCGGTTGGCTTCGCAAACCAGCTTTTCTCTCACAAAAAGGTCGAAAACCGTGTCACCAATGAAAGCAAGAGTCAAGGGACTGAGCTGTTTTGGATTGCATTGCTTGTCATAAAATCTGTTCATTAATTCAAATTCCTTTAGTTTACAAAATCGAACTCAATGTCATAAATATTAACTGTGTCTCCCTCTTCAATGCCTTTTTCTCTCAGCGCATCAATGATACCGCTTGAGATGAGCACTCTTTGGAGATACTGAAGTGATTCATAGTCGTTCAAATTGACCTGGTTGATGACTTTGATGAGCCACGGCGCTTCAATGAAATATACATTATCTTCAACTGAAATTTCAAAGCCGTGATCCTGCTTTTTCATCATAACTTCAAGCGGAATCTCCTCTTTTTCATATCTTCTGACAGGCGGCAGAGTTGACCACTTTGCCGCAACCGCATTGATGACATCCTTTGTGCCCTCAAGAATCGGGGCGCACATTTCAAAATACTGATAGCCCTTACTTTCAATATATTCCCTAAATGCTGCACGCTGTTCATCGGTTGCAAGGTCAATTTTGTTGCCGGCAACAATCTGCGGACAATTGGCAAGTTCAGGGTTGAAGCGTTCAAGCTCAAGGTTGATTTTTTCAAAGTCTTCAACAGGGTCTCTGCCCTCACTGCCCGCAACATCAACAATATGCAAAAGCATACGGCAGCGTTCAACGTGGCGCAAAAATTCATGACCGAGACCTATACCCTCGCTTGCGCCCTCAATCAAGCCGGGGATGTCAGCAATTACAAACGAACTGCCCTCACCCATTGACACAACGCCCAAAACGGGAGTAATTGTTGTGAAGTGATAATCTGCAATGACGGGCTTTGCCTGGCTGACAACCGAAATGAAGCTGGATTTGCCAACATTCGGGAAACCAAGCAAACCAACATCAGCAAGCAGCTTCAGCTCAAGCGTGACCTCCCATTCTTCGCCGGGCGCACCGCTTTTTGCAAAACGTGGAGTCTGCCTTGTGGCTGTTGCAAAGTGGCTGTTGCCCCAACCGCCTTTTCCGCCTTTTGCGGCAATAAACGGCTCATCAGTTGACATATCGCTCATCACAGCACCGCTTTCTACCTCACGAATAACAGTACCCCTCGGCACACGGATAATCAAATCTTCGCCTTTTTTGCCGTTGCGCCTTGCGCCTGAACCGTCGTTACCTTTAGGGGCTTTGTATTTGCGTTTATATTTGAAGTCGGCAAGCGTCGAAAGGTTATCGTCAACAACAAAAACAATGTCGCCGCCTTTTCCGCCGTCACCGCCGTCAGGACCGCCGGAAGCAATGTACTTTTCACGGTGAAAAGCAACAGCACCGTTGCCGCCGTCGCCTGCTTTAATCAAAATTTTTGCTTTATCTATAAACATTACATACACCTCTTTTATTAACAGATTTAACCATAATCAATTTATTATACTATAATAAGATTCTTTTTTTAGTTTGAATTAGAATTATAGTATCATTCATTAATGTCAGCATGATAAGATTGTTATTATCCAAAAAATTTAAAAATAACAGAAAATTAAAGAAAAAGTGAGCTAAACTTGAAAAATCAGGCGTTTTTGGCTAAAATCATCTAAAAACGCCATTTGAAGTTCATTAGAACTTATAATATAATTCAATCATCGTAAATGAAGTTTACGAGAAAGGAGATTAAAAAATGAACAACACAACAGTAAAATTCACAGACGTAAAAGACATCAGATTCCCGAAAAAAGTTGTTGCAATTGTTGCTGCCGTAATTATTGCGGCTGTCATTCTTGCATCATCGCTCACAATTGTTCCGGCAGGTAAAACCGGCGTTGTGCTCACAATGGGTAAAGTCAGCAGCAGAATAATGACAGAGGGACTGAACCTCAAGGCTCCGTTTGTGCAAAATGTAAAAATCATCAACAACAAAATTCAGGTCATTGAAATTGAAGCAAACGCTGTTTCAAAGGACTTGCAAACCGTCAGCAGCAGCATTGCCGTTAACTACAGAATCGGCTTTGAATCCAGTGCTTCAATTTACAAAAACATCGGTCAGGATTATGAAACCATCATCCTGCTTCCTGCCGTTAAGGAAAGCGTAAAGGCAGTCACTGCAAAATATACTGCCGAGCAGCTCATCACAAAGCGTAACCAGGTTGGTGACGAAATTAAAGACGCACTTGAGGGCAAGGTTAATGAATATGGCGTTGTGATTGAAAAATTCAACATTGTTAACTTTGATTTTTCATCTGAATTTAACGCTGCAATTGAAGCAAAGCAGGTTGCAGAGCAAAACCTCATCAAAACCCAAACCGAACAGCAGCAGGAAATCGTCATTGCAGAAGCAGAAGCAAAAAAGAAAGTCATTGCTGCCAACGCAGAAGCAGAAGCTACTGAAAAGAAAGCCAAAGCTCAGGCAAAGGCAAACGATGTGCTCACAAAGTCAATTTCCGATAAGCTCATTGAATATGAAAAGATTCAGAAATGGAACGGCGAGCTTCCCAAGGCAACAGGCGGCAACGCAATCATCGACATCAGAGACGGAAGCACAACAACCAAAGAGGAGAAGAAATAATGAACAACAAAAGATTCATTAAAATTTACAGTCAAGGCGCATCGAACGTCATGCAGATTTGGTTAGACACAGAAACAGGTGTAAACTATATATATAATATAAGACACGGATACCCCGGCGGACTGACACCACTGCTTGACAGCAACGGCAAGCCGATTGTGACACCGAACCCGAAGCAGCATCCTTACCTTTAAGCAGTTAACATACCTGCCACACAGTCAAAGAAGCTCCGAACCCATTATGTTCGGAGCTTTTGCTTATGTAATCATCGGTTCGTGTTCCTGATTTGAAGGGCGTTCTTTGCCTCTTCAAATTCCATGCAGGTTTTGTTCCACTGCTCAAAGCCTGCGTCATTACGATGGTCACTCACAAGGTGCGTTTCCGAAAGGTATTTGCCAAGATAATCGGTGACCTTAACTGCGCCGTAATAATTAAGATGATCGCCTTTGTCACGGGTTTCATTTTCCCAGTCAATCGGCACTTCATCTTCCATCAGGTTCATGTCAATATATTCAACGCCGTTCTTTTCCGCAAGCTTTTCAAGTGCGTTATGGCGCCTGTAGTTCCAGTTTTTGAGCGTTGGTGTGCTGATCATGATTAATTTGATGCCATTTTCTTCGCAGATGTCGGCAATCTCTTTAACATAAGTTTTGTTGGTTGCGGAAATTGATGCAACTTCATCGGTCGGTTTAACATATCTGACGATTTCAGGCTTTTCAACAATTACGGAGTATCTGTAACCCTTGCTGTTTTCAATGTTAGTATATGTTCCGCCTGAACCGACGCCTGTGAGCGTTTTCCAACGGTCATGATACCTCAAAACGGCGAATACTCTGTCGAATCTGTTGGAAATTATGTCCGAATAGGAAAACTTACGAAAAACTGCATTTGCTTCAAGAATGACAATTTTCGGCTGCTGGGTTTTAAGCGCAACTTTCAAAAGCTCACGGGTGTAATAAAGCTTCTGAGAAGATGTTCCGCAAACAAACGTGCTGATGCCGTAATCATTCCAGATTTTCGGCGGTATAATTGAGCAATAGCTTTCACTGTCACCGAGGACGAGAACATCAACCGTGTTTTCAGGCTCACGCATGAAATCACAGATTGTTGCATCCTGAATGCCGTTGTTTCCGTCAGGCATCACAACTTTGGAAACCAGGAACAATATGCCAACCAAAATACCAACAAACAGCACCACACAAACAATGTGCTTGATAAAACTTTTCATCCTGTTTTCCTCCTTTAAAAATTAGCATACATCGGGTCAACCGGAACATATCCTTCGCCATATGCACCGAAAACGATTATGTAAATTATCAGCAGATAAAGCACCGCCCAGCGCAGAACGATATTCCTTTCTTTGAGCGATTGCCTGATGTTGATGCCTTTCTCATTGAGAATGCTGATTACAAGGATGATCACCAGTGTCACAGCAACAATCACGGCATCAAACAAATCAATGCCGAGCTTTGTCAGAAGCATACCTCCAAAGTCCGCAAAATTGAAATTTGTCACCATTCGGCAGAACATTTTGCAGCCGGCGGTCAAGCTTTCACTGCGGAAAAACAACTCACCGATTACAACCAACACGGTGGTACGAAGCATTTG
>JAMPAE010000056.1 GCA_023667385.1 Ruminococcus sp. | reverse complement strand
TGGCAGCTTCCGCCGCATTCGTGGCATGAGCCGTCGCAATCGTGAGCTTCAGGCTCGCAGGTTGCAGGGTCTGCACCGTTTACACAAAGGCCGAGAATCTGCATGATGTAATTCATCATTGAATCAATTTCAGCTCTTGCAGCTTCATAAGCCTGCATTTTTTCATTTTCCATAAACTTGCCATATGCTTCATTAAATTCAGCCTCATAGCCGGTGAGCTTTACTGTGTCAGGCTTTTCCTGAGCTGATTCACGCTGATAGTTCATCTGGATGAGCTGAATCTGACCCATGAGGTCAAGAAGCTCCTGATCTTTTTCGTTTGCCTGACGAATTTTGTCAAACTTGAGGTAACGCTCATCCTTCTGGATTGCAGCGCCGAGTTCACGTGTAAGTTGAATTACGTCCATTTGTTGTACTCCTTAAAAAATATTTTTACAGCATAAGCTGTTATTGATAACACCGTCAGGTGGTATTCACTAAAAAATCAATTGACAATTTCACCTTTGAGAATCCATGTTTTCGGCTCGGTTACCTTAATATGGCAAAATGAACCAATCAAGCCTTCATCACCCTCAAATTCAATGATTATGTTGCCCGATGTTCTGCCGGAGAGCCAGCCGTCCTGTTTGCTTTTTTCCTCAACAAGCACACGATAGGTTTGGTTTTTCATTGAGGCTGTTCGCTTTGCAGCAATTGATTCCTGCAAAGCAGTCAGCTCACTGAACCATTTTCCCTTTTCCTGCCTTGAAATCGGGTCGGGCATTTCTGCTGCCTTTGTTCCGGGGCGAGGTGAAAAAATGAAAGTGAACAGTGAGGTATACTTCACACGCTCAATCAGGCTGAGCGTATCGCAAAACTCCTCATAGGTTTCCCCGGGAAAACCGACGATGACGTCGCTGGTAATTGACAAATCCGGCATCAGCTCATAGGCATAATCAATCAGCGAGAGGTACTTCGCTCTGTCATAATGGCGGTTCATCTCTTTCAAAACTCTGTCATTGCCTGACTGAAACGGCAAGTGCAAATGTTTTGCAACCTTATCGCATGAGGCCATTGTTTCAAGCAGTTGCTTCGTGCAATCTCTCGGATGTGAGGTCATGAAGCGGATGAGAAAATCCCCCTCAATGTTGTTAATTGCTTTGAGCAGTGCAGGAAAGCGATACTGCTCGTCCAAATCCTTGTTATATGAATTTACATTTTGACCGAGAAGAGTGATTTCCTTATAGCCTGCTTTAACAAGCTCACGACATTCCTCAACAACGCAGTCAAAATCACGGCTTCTCTCTCTGCCTCTGACATACGGCACGATGCAATAGGAGCAGAAGTTGTTGCAGCCGTACATTATCGGCACCCACGCTTTAAATGAGCCGTCACGGTTGACGGGCAAGCCTTCAACGATGTTTCCGTCGGAATCCGGAATTTCAAAAACACGCTTACCGCTGCAAAGGCATCTATAGATAAATTCAGGCAGACGGTGCACAACGTGAGTTCCGAAAACGAGATCAACATAGCGGAAACTGTTTTCAATTCTGTCTGCAACATATTTTTGTTGCATCATGCAGCCGCACAGAGCGATAATCATGTTTGGGTTTGCTGTTTTATATGCTTTGAGCGCACCAACATTGCCGAATACTCTGTCTTGGGCGTGTTCCCTGATGGCGCAGGTGTTATAAAGCACCAAATCTGCATTTTCAACAGTATCAGTCAGCTCATAACCCATTGAAACAAGCATACCCTTGATTCTTTCACCGTCTGCAACATTACCCTGACAGCCATAAGTGTGCACAAAGGCTTTCGGCGCAGAAACAAACCTTGATGAAAGCACTGTTTTCACCATTTCGCTATATTCAATTTGTTTTTCAAGCTCCTCTTTAGGAACTGAAAATTTGCTTTTATTTTCTTGATTATTCAATTCAAATTCCTCCGTCGGAACTTCCCTGTTCGTTTTGGTTTGATTTTTCTCTTTCGCATTTATCATAGAAAGCGAAAATTCTCTTTAATCTATAGTTCACTGCAGAGCGTGAAAGCGGCGGATCAAACATTTCACCAAGCTCTCTGAGGCTGGAATCCGGGTTATCATATCGCAGCTTTGCAAAAGCTTTCAAATCATCGCTGAGCGCATCGAATGTGCCGTTTTCCATCATCTTTTCAATTTTTTCAATTTGGTCAAAAGATGCGGAAACCGTGCGTGATATGTTTGCACAATTGAAATTGGTGATGCGGTTTGAAGTGTTCCTGATGTCTTTATAAATTTTGATATTCATAATCTCAAAAGCGGCAAGCTTTGCACCCATGATATTGAGCAAATCCTCAATGCTTTCACTGTCTTTGACATAAATCACGTTTGCTCCCCTGCGAACAACGTGCTTCGCTTTTAAGCCGTAATCGGTCAACATTTTCAGCAAATCAAGGCTTAGTGTGCGAAAAGGCACAACAAATTCAAGGCGATAGCTTTTGTTAGGATCGGAAATTGTTCCGCAGGAAAGGAATGCACCACGCAAAAAGGCACCGTTGCAGCAGTTGAACACTTCTGTTTCATCATTTGAACATTCATTCAAAAGATTACCACGATTAATGCGTGCAAACGCCTCGTTTCCGCTGACGGAAAATGTTGACAAAACCTGCTTGATGCTTGCACTGTCATCAACCGAAACAGTATATTTTCCTGCATCGGAAACCGTGTAATGCGGCACAACACCCGATGATTTCTCAACCACATCGGCATATTTGAGCGCAACACACTCATGCTCTGTCATGATTGAAATTGAGCCGAGGTTGAATGCCCTGCCAAACAGCAGCATACCATATGCCAGTGCATGACCGCAGCAGGCTGATGTATCTTCAATTTTTCCAAGCTCTTGCTTAACCTGTGAAGAAAACGACATGACTGACCTCACTTTAAAATATCCCTGTGGCTTACACTTGCTGAATTTTCTGCTTTAAGGTGCTTATAGAGCGATTCGGCAAAGGTGACAGAGCGATGATGGCCGCCTGTGCAGCCAACCGCAATGATAAGCTGACTTCTGCCCTCTTTTCGGCAAAGAGGAATGATGTAATCAACAAAATCAAACAGCTTTTTTTCATATTCCTGCGCTTCTTCCGATTGCATAACATAGCTGCTTACAGCGGAATCAAGTCCTGTTTGATTTTTCAGTTCAGGAACATAGAACGGATTCGGCAAAAAGCGCACATCATAAACAAAATCAGCATCGCTGGGGATTCCGTGCTTGAAACCGAATGACATACAATGAATGTGCATCTGCTTGCTTTCATTTTCGCTGAACATACTGAGCACTCTCACTCTGCACTGTGTTGCCGAAAGGTTACTTGTTTCAAGGAAATAATCCGCATTAGCCCTTGCACGTGCAAGAAGCTTGCGTTCTTCAGTGATTGCGTTGATGATTGAATCATAGTTACTTTCAATGAGCGGATGACGCCTGCGTGTTTCCTTATAGCGTTTGATGAGCACGTCATCCTTTGCATCAATAAACATAATTTTATAGGAAATCTGAAGTTCACGCAAGGTATCAATTGAATCAAACAATTCCGAAAATGACTGACCTGCACGAACATCGGTCACAACCGCAACACGGCTGTGCTCGCCTGAAGTTTTCAAAAGCTCTGCAAAAACCGGTATCAGCTTTGCAGGGAGATTATCAACGCAGAAAAAGCCGATGTCTTCAAGGGAGTTGATGACGCAGGACTTGCCTGCACCCGACATTCCCGTCACAATCACAAATTCCATAATGTTTACCATTGCCTTCATATCATTTTGACTTCGGTTTCAAGTGTGACACCGAAATTTTCTTTAACTGTTTTTTGGCAAAACTCAATAAGATTTTTTACGTCTTGGCAGGTTGCAGCACCAACATTCACAATGAAGCCTGCGTGCTTTTCACTGACCATAGCTCCGCCAATCCTTTTGCCTTTAAGGCTGCTTTGCTCAATCAATGCACCTGCAAAGTACCCCTCAGGCCGCTTAAAAATGCTGCCTGCACTCGGATACTCAAGCGGTTGCTTTGATTTTCTTCTGCCCATGAAATCATCCATGGCAGCTTTGATTTCATTTGCATCGCCTTTTTTCAGCTTAAACACAACCGACGTGATTATATATTTGCCGCAGCCGTAGACGCTTTTGCGATAGCTGAAATCAAGCTCATCAGAAGCGAAGCTTCCGCTTTCACCACAGGAATCAACATGGTTGCAGGAAGCAACAACGTCTTTCATCTCACCGCCGTATGCACCGGCATTCATGAATGCTGCACCGCCGACCGAACCCGGAATGCCATAAGCAAACTCAAGCCCGGAAAGTTGGTTTGAAAGGGCAAATTTGCAAACCGAAGCAAGGCTTGCACCTGCACCGGCTTCAATTGTTTCATCGTCAAGCATTCTTATGAAATTGAATCCATCTGACAGATGAATCACAAGCGAATCAATTCCGTCATCGCTGACAAGCAGGTTGCTGCCGTTGCCGAGAGTGAAAAACTCAATGTCATTTTGGTTGCAGAATGCAGCAAGCTGCGAAAGCTGAGCGATATTTTCAGGCATTGCAAAAACTTTTGCTCCTCCGCCGATTCTAAACGTGGTGTGAAGCTTCATTGGTTCATCCGTTAAAAAGCATATATTCTGACTTTTTAAAAAGTCGATAACTTTATTCAAGAGAAAACCTCCATTAATATTTTACCAATGCTGCACCGATAATGCCTGCATCGTTGCCGAGAGCGGCACGGCAGATTTCAGTTTGAGTGTCAGCATAGCGACTGTAGCGGAACTCATCAATGTGCCTTCTGAGCCTTGAAAGGAGAGTTTCGCCCTCATTGCAGATTCCGCCGCCAAAGCAAATCATGTCAGGCTGCAAAGCATTGATCACGTTTATTGTTCCGATTGCTATATATTTAATATAAGTTTCAACAACTTCTTCTGCAACACTATCTCCTGCACGCATTCCGTCAAAAGCTGTGCGTCCGCTGACGTTGTTGATGTCGCCATCGGTGAGCTTCCACATTTTGCTGCTTGGGTTTTCAAGCATCGCAGCCTTCGTTTGATTAACAAGTGCAGTTGCCGAAGCGTATCTTTCCCAGCATCCTGCTCTGCCGCAGGTGCACATTTCACCGTCAATTTGAATTGCCATGTGACCAAACTCTCCGCCTGCACCGTTGCAGCCAATCATTATCTCACCATTATGAACATAACCTGAGCCAACGCCTGTGCCAAGGGTGATTGCAACAAATTCATTTTTACCTTTTCCGCAGCCGGCAATTGCTTCGCCGAGCGCTGCGCAGTTTGCATCATTTTCAAGATAAACGGGAACATCAATCTGACTGCGAATCATTTCAGCAGCGGGAACATGATGAAAATAAAGATTGTTTGCAAACTCAATGATGCCCTTTTCTCTGTCAACAGAACCAGGCGTACCAACACCGATGCACTCAATTTCATCAAGGCCGATTTTTGCTTCCTCGGTCGCTTTTTTCACACAGTAAACAATGTCATCCATGATTTCTTTTGCAGGTCTCGGAACATTTGTCTTAACCTTTGCTCTGCCGATGATTTCATATTTATCGTTGATTACACCGGCAACAATGTTTGTTCCTCCAAGATCTACTCCTACTTTATACATAATATTTACCTAACCTTTCTTTGATTATATCTGTTAAAATGTTCCCCAAATTTCAAGCTCGTCTTCCTGGGGGATTACATCCTCAACCATGCCGAGGTTGTGAAGCAGTTCACGTGCCGCATTATAGCCCATAGCCTTTTGTCTGTTGTTCATGGCGGCAACCTCAATGATGATTGCAAGGTTTCGTCCCGGCTGAACGGGCACAACAGTATATGGCAAGCTCACGCCGAGGATTTCAAGAAACTCGCTTTCAGCACCCATGCGGTCATATACTTTTTCGCTGTCCCATGGTTCAAGCTCAATTACCATGTCGATTTTTTTTGAAAGTCTGACAGCACCCATACCAAAAATTCTTCGTGCGTTGACAATTCCGATTCCTCGAAGCTCAATGAAGTGTCTGATGTTATCAGGAGCTGTTCCTACAAGCGTTTTAGCAGAGGTTTTTTTGATTTCAACTGCATCATCTGCAATCAGTCGGTGACCTCTTTTGATAAGCTCAACCGCAGTTTCGCTCTTTCCGACGCCGCTGTCACCAAGGATAAGCACACCCTCGCCATATACCTCAACAAAAACTCCATGGCGTGTTATACGCTCACCAAGCTCCCGGTTAAGATAGGCAATAATCTGCGACATACACCGTGACGTTGTGTCCGTTGTCAAAAGAAGCGGAACTCCGTATTCAGGCGCAAGCTGCGTGATTTCCATTGGACATTCAAGTCCCCTTGTGACAATGACTGCCGCAGGAGATTTTGACATGAACGTTTCAATTCGGTTATACCGCTGTTCCGGTGTCAGGCTTTTGAGAAATTCAGTTTCGGCCTTGCCGAGAAAATTAAGCCTTTCATTGTCGAAAAAATTCTCATATCCTGCAAAAATCAATCCGGGACGGTTAACATCCGGCGTTTTGATAAGCAGTTCTGACGGGTCTTTCGGCATATACAGCGTTTCAAACTGGTTATCCTTCAAAAATTTGGCAAAAGAAACTGTATATTCAGATGACATGGTGCACCTCCGTTTTTTCAAGCCGATGAAACCGACCTGACATAAATATACTGATATATTATAATATAAAATCGCCGATATTCCAACAGTTTTTGAAGAAAAACTTTAATTTTTTTGATGAGATATTGAACACAGAAAAACAGCCGCCTGCATTTCGGCAAACAGCTGTTCCGGTTTTAAGCTTTTCAATTGTTACTGAAAGCGCTTTTTGCACGTCACTTCATCAAGAACGATTTTTGCAACATCGGTATGTTCAAAAATTGCACAGCCATCGCCAGCCGAAAAGCCGTCATAGCCGCAGTGTTTCATCAAAAGGTCAAGCCCTTTGATTTTTTCTTCGCCGCTGCAAGGCAGAACCTCACCAAAGCCGATGACGCTCTGATAATCAGTGGTTACACCACCGTGTTCAAGGTTGACATAGCCGTTCATTGAATCCGCCTCAACGCAAACTTTGTTATTTCTTGCAAGAAGCTGTTGCTTTTTACCGACTTTTGCACCATGAAAATAGATTACAATTTTGCCGCTGTCAACTTCATGGCCGAATGAAATCGGCACGATATACGGATACTCATCATCGAACATTGCAATTCTTACAGTATCACATGAATCAAGAAAGCTGACAATTTGATCAAAATCTTTCACTTCTCTGTTGCTTTTTCTCATTTATATCGCCTCTTTTTATTCGATTACATAAACTTTTACGCCGTGCTTTTCTGTTTCAGCACCAATTTTGATAAGCCCCTCATAGGACTTATTCTCCCAAACGTCATAAACATTATAGGCTTCCTTATTCGGCAAATCAACAAAACCAAGGTTTGCAATTTTCTTGATGTCAACTTCGGTTGTTTTTGATTTGTCACCTTTGTTGAAAACGCAGACGGCAACTTTTGCGTTTTCAAGCGGCTTAACAAGTATGTCAACAAGACCTGCTTTGATTCTTCTGCACGGTATACCGAGCTTGTCCTGATTGATGGCAATCATTGGTTTGTTTGTCAGAATTTGATATACCTTGCTGTCTGTGTCAACAGTGCCGTCAGGCTTGATGAACTTTCTGACATCGTTGCCGAGGATGAGCGGAGCGCACATCATGCACCACAGAGAAAAATGCGATTTATTTTCCTCAAAAGTAAGGTTACCGTTACCAACTTCAAGCATATCAGGGTCGTTCCAGCAGCCAACACCTGCATATTTATATAGTTTTACGGTAAATTCATAAAGAATCAGGATTGATGTCCAAATTGCCTTGATGTCTTGAGTTGTTCTCCACAGATTGCCTGCCTCAGCACCCCATTTCCACGGCTGATTCATGCCCCATTCGCAAATTGAAAAGACAATCGGCTTTTCGGCAATGCCGTTCTTTTCGGCATATTCCTTTGTTGCACGCTTGAGTTCACGTCCCATGAGCTTATATTGAATTGCAGCACTGTCCATTCTTGAACCAACAGGGTTGGAAAATTCAATGACATTGCTGCCCTCACTGAGGGTTACAACAATCTGCGTGCGTCTATAGTTACCGTTATTGAAGTTTGCACTCGGAATATAGATATGATATTCATCCGTGCCGTTGATCATTGCCCTGAGGAAGCGCTCGTCGCCGCTTTCTTTTTTTACGGTGATCGTCAACGCATATTCACCGCCTGACGGTGCATCAAATTCAACGCTGAATGAACCGTTTCGGCTGCACACGCCTGTGATGTACTCGCCGCTGTCGGAATTTCTGCCGTCGTCTTTAACGATGCGTGCATTACCGCTGAGCGTGGTTTCAGAAGGCTTGAATGTTGCAAGAGCTTTCTCGCCGATTTTGGAAATTTCAATCATTGAAACTTTGGGTGCTTTTGATGAAATCGGCACATTGTGGCAAAAGTCATATTTGAAATATTCAATTCCCCATTCAGCAAAAGTGTCAGCATCAATTGCTTCGTGCCTTAAACTTGCGGGAAAATCCTCGCAGGTCATTGTTCCGTTTGAAGAATAGATACCGAGTTTCAAGCCCTGCTCATTTACATATTTAACAAGACTCGGAATACCATTTGGGAAAGTTGCTCTGTCGCATTGAAGCTTGCCTTTTTCATCTCTTTCCGATGCCTGCCAGCAGTCGTCAATG
>JAMPAE010000055.1 GCA_023667385.1 Ruminococcus sp. | reverse complement strand
CTGAATTCTTCAAGGTTATCCATTGTGATTTTTCTTTCGCCGTTTTCAATTTCGTGAATCATTGCTGTCAGCTTGTGGTTAACAGGTGTTTCAACGCCGAATTCATCACCCTTTGCAGCAAAGTATCCGTTGAAAATGTCAATCTCAGTTTTTTCACCTTTTTCAAGCGACTGAAGCGTTGACGGTTTAACGTCGGCATATTTCAGCTTTGAAACAAGCCAAACAACATAGCGGCACAGAGAATTATATGCCTCATTGTTGAAAAGCATGAGCAGCTTATAATTGAGCAGTTTACCATATTTCGGAACATCGAGGTTCATCGCTTTTGCAACGTGCATTCCCTCCCTTGCAATTGCAAGATAGAGAGTTCTGGCACGCCTGTCCTCAATCATTTTGCCAAGCTTTTGGCCTGTGATTGCAGCGGTTGCATTGATGCATGAATTGATGATCAGCTTTGAATATTGCCGGCAGGTGATGTTATCCGAAATCTTCGTTGGAAGAACTGTGCCGAGCATTTCACAAAGATACTCCAGCATACCGGGGTGATAGCCTCCCGGCATACCTATATACATTTCGCCAAGGCTTGTCATTGTAACATCGTTTGCGCCGTTTCTGGTTGCACCAAAGCCGAGCATACAGCCTACTGCCCTTTTTTCGCCGACAATTTCAGCAAGCTCATTTGTGCAAATTCCGTTTTGCATACCGACAACGAGAGACTGCTCTTTAAGATAAGGCAAAATCAAATTTGCGGCTTCTTTCATGGCGGAATATTTGGTTGCAATGAAGCAAATGTCAAATTTTGCATCACCAAGTTCATCAGCAGAAGCATAGCAAGTGAATTTTTCGTTGAACTCACCTTTTGCCCCGTGAAGTGAAAATCCGTTTGCTTCAATTTCGTTTTTTGTGCCTTCACTGTGACATAAAATGCTTACGTCATAACCTGCATTTTTTGTGAGCACGGCAATTGTTCCGCCGATTGCCCCTGCACCGATAACGATTGTTTTCAATGTTCAAGTCCTCCTGTGGAAATTAGTATTTCATTCTTACTCTTTCGGCAAAGCACATTAAATCCTTAACCTCAAGCACGGTTCCGTCATCAAGAATTGCCTTGCCTGAAAGTCTGCCGAACACCTGATGCTGATCGGTTTCAATGATTTTGAGGCTGATTTTTGCCGCACGGTCAATAACAGGCTTGAAGTCCATCTCAAACCTTCCATCGCTCGAAGTGAAAGTCCACGGGTCGGTATAGCTTGTTGCAGGAATGTTGAAGCTGACATCATCAAGCTTGTGTGCAACGCCGTCATAGAAAAGGATATTTTCGCTTGCAGCAGTTGTATCACCAAAACCGTAACCGATGTTGAAACCGAACGGTTTGCCGTTGATCCAGCCGTTGCCGCTGCCCCAGTTCCATGTGTTGTCATATGTCCAAACGCCACGACCCCAGTCAAGGGTACCAAAGTCTGTTTCGGGATTGAAGTCATATCTTACGCCGTCAAATTCAGCATAACCCGATGCTCTCATGCAGTTTACTTTCTGATTATAATAGAAAGCTTTTTTGTTTTCTTTCCACGGTGTTGCAATAACCATGGTATCCATCGGCGGCTGAGTGAGTGTTACGTCAACCTTGAGGGTTTTGCCGTCTTTGAAGTTTCTGTATTCGCCGACAATGTGACGTGTTTCACCGTTTTTGATGAAGTCCATGTCAAGAGTTTTATCATGATAATGAATATCACCTTTTTCCGATGTTCTCGGAAGATTATATTTACCCATTGGGAAAAAGTTGAGCACGGAATTTGTGATTTCCCACGGATTCTCCTCGTCAAAAACAAGCAGTGAGGCCGATTGCATTCCGATGTAGCCGTCATCTGAAAGTGTCAGCGCAACAGCGTGCTTATCGGCAAGGATTAGATAATAGTCCCATTCCTTGATTCTGAATTTCGGAGCTTTAATGTCCTCTCTGTTATAAACCTGAACAAGACTTTTTGACCAACCCGGCTCTGCAAGAGTACCGTCAGGATTAAGAAGATTGTGTTTTTGAGTAACCTCATGATTTCTTGCCATTTTCGTTATACCTCCACAAAATGTTTTCATTAAATTATATAACATTAGTCAACAATAATAAAGATTTAACTGAAACTTTTTCATATTTTCATCTTTATCACCAAAAAAGCGGCATATTTTTTGGTAAAAATCCCATTAAATAATTGACATTTGGAACCGAATTGAGTATAATGTAGGGCAAATCGCATTTATTGGAGGTAATCAATATGGCAAGAGTTTATAATTTTTCAGCAGGACCCTCAATGCTTCCTGAATCGGTTCTTAATAAAGCGGCAGCCGAAATGCTTGATTATCAGGGCAGCGGTCAATCTGTTATGGAGATGTCTCACCGCTCAAAGGTTTTCCAGTCAATTCTTGACGAAGCAGAAAGCCTTCTCAGGGAATTGATGAACATTCCGGAAAATTACAAGGTTATGTTCCTTCAGGGCGGCGCTTCAACTCAGTTTGCAGCAATCCCCCTCAACTTCATGAACGGCAGCGGAAAAGCTGACTACATCGTTACCGGTCAGTGGGCAAAAAAAGCCGCTCAGGAGGCTCAGAAATATGGTGATGTTAAAATTGCGGCTTCATCAGCCGATAAGACTTTCTCATATATTCCCAAAACTTCACGTGAAGATTTCAGAGCTGATGCAGACTATGTTTATTACTGCATGAACAACACAATCTATGGCACACTCTTCAAAGATATTCCCGACACAGGCGACATTCCTCTGATTGTTGACGTTTCATCATGCTTCTGCTCGGAGCCGATTGATGTCACAAAGTTCGCTGTTGTTTATGGCGGTGCACAGAAGAACATTGCTCCGGCAGGTCTCACAATCGTAATTGCACGTGAGGATATGCTTGGCAATGCACGTGACATCACACCAACAATGCTCGACCTCAAGGTTCAGGCTGACAACGGATCAATGTATAACACTCCGCCTTGCTACACAATTTATATGTGTAAGCTGGTTCTTGAATGGATCAAGAGCATGGGCGGCCTTGAAAAAATGAAAGAGCACAACATCAAGAAAGCTAAAATTCTTTATGATTTCCTTGACAGAAGCAAGATGTTTAAGGGCACTGTTGTGCCGGAAGATCGTTCACTCATGAACGTACCGTTTGTTACAGACAGTGATGAGCTTAATGCAAAATTCATCAAGGAAGCTGATGCAGCAGGCTTTGTTAACCTCAAAGGTCACAGATCTGTTGGCGGCATGAGAGCTTCAATTTATAATGCAATGCCGATTGAAGGCGTTGAAAAGCTTGTTGCTTTCATGGAAGAGTTTGAAAAGGCTAACAGCTAATTTAACAAGGAAATAAAAGCGAGACCCACTCACATCACAGTGAGTGGGTCTAATTTATCTTGTTCACTTTCTAAAATACTGCTCAGCATATGCTTTTGATCATCGCTGTAAGCTTCGTTTTTCACGGCAGATGAAACCACCTTACTGAGCACCTTTTTGCTCACTCCCCCACTTGCAAGATACGGAAAAGTCATGTTGAAATCATGTTCCAATGCCAAAAGGAAGAAATTCACCCGCCTTGTTGCGACAGCAGGAGATTTGATGCGCATTTGCGACACAAACGCCAAAAATTCGGGCAGATGCTCAGTGTCAATGTAGAACCGATTGAGCATATTCATGCCGAAAACGATTGTGAATTTATCATCCGAGCTGAGCCAGCGCATGATTTCCGCTTTCAGCTCCGGCTGCTTTTTTGTGAAAAGCGCAGGGTGAATCAGCTCACAGGTTTCGATGTTATCAACAAGCGGAAGAAATTCGTCAATCATCTCAATGCACGTGCTGAATTTTTTCTTGCGTGAAATCAACATTGCGTGCAGGTTGTTTTCTTCATGATATTGATGCGGTGCTTTACCGATGAATGCGGCTGAACGGTTAGATTTGTGAAGCTCGTTTGCAATTTTGCGAAGCCGCTGAATCTCAACACCAATCACCTTTTCCTCTTCAAGATAAGGAAATCTTGCAAGCACCTTTTGCTTTATCTTTGGATTTTCAGCCGAAAACAGGCGTTTTCGCAGTTTTTCTTCCCAAGTCAAAACCGGTCGATTGATTCTGCTTTTAAGCATATCATAGGTTTTGATGTAAGATTCCACGTTCAAACCGCTTTCAATATAATCAAGCAAAAGCATTGCGCAGCCATAGCTGTCACTGCCGGCATGGTGATGATTGAGGTTGATGCCACGGTGAGCACAGAGGATGTCCAGCGTGTGCCCCTCCAACTGCGGATAGCACACCAAGCCCATTTCATATGTACAAAGAAACTGCACCGTTTCACACCACTCAATGCCATAAGATTTCATGCATTCAGAAAGCACACGCAAATCCGAAGGCGCATTATAGGCAACAAGGATACCGCCGCTCATCAAATCCTTAATCTGCCCCCAAATTTCGGGAAAGGTCGGCTTATCCGCAACCATCTCAGGCGTGATACCGATAAGATTGACAATAAACGGTTCAAACTCCGTTTCAGGGTTAACAAGCGAATAAAACCTGTCAGTAACTATTCCGTTTTCAATCACTGTGATGCCGATTGCACTTATGCGTGATTCATTGCTCGGCATCTCCAAATCAAATGAAATGTATTTTTCAGGCATATAAACTCTCCAAAACGTTATTTAAGCAGACAAACAGCGTGAGCAGCAATACCCTCACCTGCTCCGGTGAAGCCGAGCCCCTCTTCGGTTGTTGCTTTAACGCTGACTGCACCAACATCAAGTGAGCACGCAGCGGCAATGTTCGCCCTCATTTCGTCAATGTATCCACGCAGCTTCGGAGCTTGAGCAAGCACAGTTGCATCAATGTTTTCAATTTCAAAGCCGTTCTTTCTCACATGGGCGCAAACCTCACGAAGAAGCTCCAAGCTGTCGGCTCCCTTGAATCTGTCATCATTATCAGGAAACAGCAAGCCGATGTCGCCAAGGGCTGCTGCACCAAGCAATGCATCGGAAATTGCATGAAGCAGAACATCTGCATCAGAATGACCGAGCAAGCCTTTTTCAAATGGTATCGTTACACCGCCGAGAATCAGCTTTCTGTTTTCGGTCAGCCTGTGAACATCATATCCATGTCCTATTCGCATAAATCCAACTCCTTTAAGGTTGATTCAAATTGTTCATATGTAATAAAGCTGTTGAGCACTTTCAAAAGCGAGGATGATGACAAATGCTCAGGCAAGGAAAGCTTTTTCAAAAGTAACTTCCTCTTTGCGCCGCTGTTCATGCCGCCTGTGAGTCCGCTTTCATATAAATCAAGGCCGGTTATCATGCGGCGAGGCTCGCCTTGTTCTGCGCTTTCAGCAGTTACACCTGCCCTTTTCAGCGCATCAAGAATCACCTTTTCACTCACGCCCTCAACGCCAAGCTTGCCCTCAGCCGACGGTGCATCCTTGCGCTTTTCTTTTCCGTAAATGTCCGGAATATATACGTTGATGATTTTTTCATTCGGCACGCATGATGAAATGAAGTTGCGAATCAAAAAGCCTGCCGAATCGCTGTCGGTCATCACAATCAAGCCTTTTTCATCGGCAAGTCTGCGCAAAAACTTCTGTTTTTCCTTGTTTTTGAAAATACCGAAGCCATCCGTTCTTATAATCAGCGCATCGAGCACACCGGAAAGCTTGATTTCGTCATACTTTCCCTCAACGATCACTGCCTGTTCAAGTTTTATCATACTCTTTCTCCGTTTGCAATCAAAAGCAGCTTCACCATGAGCTGTTCAATGACAAGGTTGCCCGAATCTCTGCCTGATTTCAGTTTTGCATCGGCATCATTCAGAGCTTCAAGGCATTGCCTGAGCTTTGAAAGGTCCATTTTTGCGCTGTCACGCACTGCGTTGTCAATGGTAAACTCTCTGCCACGATAGTTAAAACAATCTTTCAGTGCAGATGGGCGCTCGCCCCCTGCCGCCGCAACCTTAACACGATACATATCAACATAAGTACCTATGATTGCACCGAGGATATACTCTGCTTCGGTTTTCTGCTTAACAAGCGAATCAAGCACTTCATAAGCCTTGTCAAAATTGTTTGCAATCAGTGCTTTTGTGAGCTGATATACTTTTGAATCAACCGTTTTCACGGCAACTGCATCAATGTCTGCTTTTGTAATTACACCGCTTCCAACATAGTTGCAAACCTTTGAAAGCTCATTGATGAGCACATTGAAATCATCACCAACGCAGGAAACAAGGTACTGCGCAGTTGCATTGTCAAGGGTGCATCCCTGCTTTGTTGCAGAAGAAATCAGCGGACGATAAAGGTCGATACCACGCCTTTTGTTAAGCTCACACACTGCGCCGTACTTTTCAAAAAGCGCCATGACTTTTTTGCCGCTCTTTTTTGAAAAAGGTACATTGTCCTGCTTAAAGATGAGCACAGTGGTTTCGGGCATGATTAAAAAGGCTTCTTCCATGGCTTTGACATCTTTTTCATTCAAGCCGTCAAGCTTGAAATCGTCAACAACAATGCACCGCTTATCACTCATCATCGGCATAAGCTGTGCACGCTCATACACGTCACGAAGATCAAGCCCCTTGCCGTCAAAGCGCTCAAAGTTAAAGGATTCAAACGCAGGGTCAACCACCTTCGACACAATTGTGTTAATATAGAACTGCTTGAGATAGCTTTCATCACCAAAGATGAGATATACACTGAAAAAGTCCTTTGATTTGATATGCTGTTTTAGCTGCTTTTCATCAAATGAAGCCAACTGTTTTCACCTGTTACGGAAAACTTTCCGCCCTTTTTAATATTTATCGAAACATCGGAATATTCACCCGTTGTGACAAAGCCCGAATTTACGTTTTCACCTGATAATATTATAGCGGATTTTTCGCTAATATCAAGCACCGATTGCTCATTATTTGTGATTATTATGTCAGTATCTGCGTTTTTATCCACAGTAATGAAAGTTGAAACACCATATGCATCAACAAAAATGCCGCTTTTATCCGGAGTGATTTTGACGTTTGGCAGTTTTGATTCGCACATTTCAGCGCTCAGGTCAATCACTTTTTCAGCGTTCAGCGATCTTAGAAGCGCCGTGTTAACCTCAGACATATCATCAATAATGATTGCTGTATCAACGATAGCCGAACGCTCACCGATTTCATCACGAACAAACACTGCATGATAGTCATCACATTTCAACCCGATTACAACAGCATGACGGTTTTGCACAACAGAAACGCACATTCCATCACCAACATCATGAACGTTAATCTCAACTGTGTACCTTTTGTAAATCAGGTTTGAACTGATACCTATAACTAAAACCAACACTAAAGCAACGCTTGCAATTTTCCTTAAAGATTTTCGTTTTTTGAAAAGCAGAATAAGCAGCGTAAACATAAATACTGCATAAAGCACCAAAAACATCGGCATGAGCTGATTTGGCAAATGAGCAGTTGAAAAAGGCAACGAAGCCATAATATGCACAATAAAATTGCAATAACCGACCAAAAGCTCAGCAGTAACGTGAATGATACCGGAAAAAAGCGGCACAAAATAAAACATAACACTCAGCCCTGCCGATACTGTCATCGGCATCACAACAGGAAGTATAAGCAAGTTTGTTATCACGGAAACCAGTGACAGGCTGCCGAAGAAATAAAGCATTACGGGAAATGTGAAAATAAACACACCAACGCTGATTGCAACGCTTTCAATCACCGCCGTCATCAGCTTATACGAAATCGGCTTGCTTTGCAAATTTTTGAGCTTGCCAATCAGCTTTTGCGAAAGCGGAAACGAGAACACAATGATGGCAAGCGTTGAAAGAAACGAAAGCAGAAAACTGACATCCATGCAGGCAAAGGGATTAACAAGCAAAATGATGATTGCAGAAAATCCAAGTGAATTAAGCGAATCGGGCGTTTTTCCGATTACGAACCCAAGCAGATACATTATCATCATGATTCCTGCACGAACAGCCGAGCCGCTGAAGCACGTAAACGCCATGACAAGCAACACAAACGCAATCATAAAAACTGCATATCTTCGCCTGTCAAGGCCGGCGGCTTCAATGAGCTTCATCATGCACAAAATCCAAATTGAAAGGTGTAAACCTGAAACAGCCATGATGTGTGCCACGCCTGCACTTTTATAATCGGAATAGATTTCATCGGGCAGATAGGTTTTATCGCCGAGTAGGATGCTTATCAGCACTCCGGCCGTTTCACTGTCAAATGCAGAGCGCAATTGATTAATTGTCTTTTGCCGCTCATGCTTAATAATGAACGAAAGGGATTTTCTGTCGGTTTCATTATAGCTTACCTTACCTTTCGGATAAGCACCGAGGTAAACTCCGCTGCTTTTAAAGCTGCGGCGAATTTTTGCATTATCGCCGCCAAGCACATAAACTGTGCCTTTAAACGAGATTTCATCGCCCGACTTGAGCTTTTCAACGGTTTCTTCAAGGGTATCATCAAACTTCGAATCCGCTGCAAGCGACAGCCTGACCTTTGCCGATGTATTGTTCAGCTTCGCTTCAACGTGATAGCGACCGCCGTTTAAAATCGGATAGTCAGTAACAACGGCGCTGACACTGACGTTTTCGCCGGTAAGGCTCAGAGCAGGATAATAGTTAACCGCTTCAAAGCAAGTGAAAATCAAGCAGGCTGCAAAAGCCGTAACGTAAAACGTTTTCAGCCATGCAGCCTGTTTCATCTTTTTATTAATCACGCTAATAGTGAATAATATCAACATTACT
>JAMPAE010000054.1 GCA_023667385.1 Ruminococcus sp. | reverse complement strand
GGCGAACAAATCAGGAATTGCAATGTGCGCCGGGCAGCCTGCAACGCAATATCGGCAGTCGGTGCAGGGAATCAGGTTTTGCCCGTGCAGAATTTCGCAGACCTTTCTCACTGCGTCAAGTTCAGGCTCCGAAAGTGGAGCGAAATCTTTCATGAAGCTGATGTTGTCGTTCATCATCTCCATGCTGCCCATGCCTGAAAGGACCATTTTGATGCCATCAAAACCTGCTGCAAAACGAATTGCGTAGCTCGCAGGAGTGCCGCCGTGAAGCTCATCAAAAATTTTCAGTGCATTTTCGGGCAGATTAACAAGGCTGCCGCCCTTGACCGGTTCCATAACAATGATTGGTTTGCCGTGTTTTCTGCAAATTTCATAGCATTTTCTGCCTTCAACGGCAGGGTCGTCATAGTCAACATAGTTAAACTGAATCTGAACCACCTCCACCTGCGGATATTCAGTGAGGATTTTGTCAAGCACTTCAGCCTTATCATGGAAAGAAATTCCGAGGTGCTTAATTTTACCCTCTTGTTTAAATTCAAGTGCGGTTTCATATGCACGGCAGTTTTTATATTGCTCAAAAAGCTCCGCAGTTTGGGCGTGCATCAAATAATAATCGAAGTAATCAACGCCGCAGATTTCCAACTGCTTTTCAAAAATTTTCCTTATGTCCTCGTTCTTCTTAAATGTGTGCGAGGAAAGCTTGTTTGTGAGAATGTAGCTTGAGCGGGGATAGCGGCTTGTTAAACACTCACGAATTGCAATTTCGCTTTTTCCGTCAAGGTATCCGTGGGCGGTATCAAAATAGTTGAAGCCGTTTTCGATGAATGTATCAATCATTTTTGAAAACTCAACGTTGTCAACCTTTTTGCCTTTCATCGGAAGTCTCATGCAGCCGAACCCAAAGTTTTTCTTTACACCTGAGAAAACAGTATCCATAACCATTGCCTCTTTCTTGATTTGATATATTACAATTATATTTGTGCTATATCGTGCTGTCAAGCAAAATGAGCATAAAAAAATAACAGAGGAGCAACAACTCCTCTGTTATCTGCGCTTTAATTAGTCAGCGATCGGCATCGGGAATTTAGCAAGAATGCCATCGAAGATTTCAGCAGGTACTACGTCCTGAAGATGAGCAACAAGTGCAGCCCAAAGCTTAGCAAAGATTTCCATGATCTTTTCCATGATTGTATATCCTCCCACGTTTTGATTTACTGATTTACTCATCAGCATGGCATGAGTATACATGAATTGTTAACATTTGTCAATAGTTTTTTAAAAATTTATTAATATTTTTCTGTAAACGTTATATATTTATCTAATTTTAGCTGTATTTATCGTTAATTATATGTCATAATTAACAAATGGAACAAAATAAATATTAATAGTTTTTTGCGAAAAAAATAAAGCCGATGCAAAAACATCGGCTTTATTTGACTATACTTAATTTTAGTATAGACCTCGTTATGACTTTAATTAGTCATCGAGAGGCATCGGGATGTAAGCCTTGATCTTTTCCCAAACGAAGTAAGGCATAACTGACTCGAGGTGAGCAAGAAGCTTAGCAACAAGGCCGCTGAGAATTGCATTGAGATCCATTATGTAGTTCCTCCATAATATTATTTACCGATACTTAAAGCGCATTGGTATGATTAAATAATATATAAATAATCAACACTTGTCAATAGTTTAATCACAAAAAATTCACAATTAACCTTGCGTACCGACAAAAATTTCCCCTTTTGCCTGCGGAATGTCCATGATGATTTCGCCGACTGACGGAACAGTGATGCTGCCGCTGAGCGGATTTTTGATGCTGATAATCGGAGCTGTAAGTGTTGCTTCAACATCTGAACGTTCAAAAGCAAGGTCAGTGTCAACCATTTCGCAGTTGATAAGTTTCAGTTTTTTGCAATAGCAAAGCGGCTGAGTGCCAATGATTTTGCAGTTTTCAAAGGTGATGTTTTCGCTGTACCATGCAAGGTATTCGCCCTTTACAACGCTGTTTTTCACAGTGATGTTTTTGGCGTGCCAAAAAGCGTCCTTAGTGTCAAAATTGCAGTTTTCAAAAACTGAGTCCTCTATATATTGAAAAGAGTATTTGCCGTGAAGCTCCACGTTATTAAAATTCAGCTCGGTTGAGCGCATCATGAAATATTCGCCTGCAACCGTTGTGTCAGCCATGCTGATTTTGTGAACAGACCATCCGAATTCAGGTGAAATGATGTCACAGCCGTTGATTTGAATTTTTGCACATTCACGCAAAGCCTTGATGCCGTGCATCTTTGTGCCGGAAATTTTTACCTGCTCGCAATACCACAAAGCAGCTCTGCAAAGCTCGGTCATTTCGCAGTTTTTGATTTCAAGCTCATTGTCGTGCCAAAAAGGGTAGCGCAGGTTAAAAAAGCAGCCGTCAACAGTAATATTTTTACTTTCTTTAAATGCACTTTCGCCGTCAGCAGGGCCGTCAAAATTGCAGTTTTTGACAATGATACCATCGGAGCCGTAAAGCGCTCTTTCTTCGTCAAAGGTTTGGTTTTCAATTATATGCATAATAAAGCGCCTCCTCAATCAGTGATTTTTACTGCGTCATATTGTACTCATTTGCCAATTGAAAATGTTTCGAGAAAGGAATTTAGAACAAATAGTGTAAAATTTTCTCAAAAAAATTCCACAGCCATCATTTTAGGTGAACTGTGGAAATCTTTTCAACGTTTTATGATTTTTTCTTTTTAATTACGTATACAATAGCAACTGCAACGATTTCAGCAATGTATAAACCCGAAAAGAATACATTAACAAAATCAATGATGCCGTTGCCTCTGAGCAAATCGTTTTCCGTGTATGCTGTGACAGCAACAAACTTGTCACCGTCCCAGTCAACGCTGTATTGTGTGACTGCCATGTTGCGATGAATGAACCTGCAAATAACTTTGCCGTCACTGTTTTCAATTGTTTCCTCAATTTCTTCAGGCTCATTGTTGATGTCAAAATCGTCCTCAAAATCTTCAATTGGCATGGTTTCCATCAGGGTGTCGTCATAATAGCGATGTTGTTCGGGTACATCTCTCTCCATGTATTCCTTGAATTTGTCAAGATCGGTGAAAACTGTTCCCGTTGAAAAATTGCTTGGTTGAACAACATTATTGAATGTCCTCTGCGCTAAAAGTGTAACCGCCAAAACAACTGCAAGAATAATCAAACTTTTCCTTTTCAGCCTGTTCATTTTGCAGTATTCGGCAGCCTCTGTTTCACCAAGAGTATAGACGCCGTTTTTGACAGCAATCTGCTTTGCAATCCAAACCGCAAATGTGCAAACAACTGCACAAACGACGGCACAAAGCAACCCGTGAATCAGGCATGATGGCATGGATACGCCCATGTAAGTGTCATCCGGCAGATAAATCAGCGGCAAAGTTGAAGCATACATTGTGACAATCAGAGAAATTGAAAGGCAACCGTTACCGAAACATTCTTTCCTGAAACTGTTAACCTTGTCGCTGTCTAAATCAGAGCTGCTGACCGATGCAAACGCAAGGTGCATGAAGATGCTTTCGCAAATGAGGGCGGCAAGGAAAAAGATGCAACCTGCAAAAAATCCGATGTAAGCACGAAGAAAGCCGGTGTTGCCAATCATCGCCGCAAAAAGTCCAAGGCAGGCAATCCCAAGCGAAATCATGCTGCGCACTTTGAATTTTGATTTTGTATCATTGAGGATGTGTTCAACCTGTTTCTCGGTTTTTCCGCTGCTTTTATATGCGGGTGAATCATCGTCTATAATCAGACGCTCTCCCCGCAATATTTCATCGGAAGTGACCTGAAAAATTTCCGCAATGACAGGAATCAGAGAAAGGTCGGGTGCACATTCGTCACGCTCCCATCGGCTCACAGCTTTATCTGAAACATTCAGCATTTCGCCCAATTGTTTTTGAGTCATTCCGTTGGCTTTTCGCAAAGCCGCAATGAACTGACCGATTGATTTTTTTGACATAACAGTTAACCTCCTGATGTTTACTTGAAGCCAACTCAAATTGCTGTTGACTTTCCTCAATTCTACAAAATCATAAGCGAGAATCACAGGACATAAACAGAAATTACACTCTCGCAAACCGAGAATCAAACTTGATAATGGCACAATATGGCGGCTTTTCGCACGCTCGCAGTACCTTTGTACGGCTTCAGTGCGAAAAAACCACCATCTTGCACCATTCTCAAGCCTGATTGCATTTTTGGCACAATATGGCGGCTTTTCGCACGCTCGCAGTACCTTTGTACGGCTTCAGTGCGAAAAAACCACCATCTTGCACCATTCTCAAGTCTGATTGCATTTTTGGCACAATCCGACGGTTTTCGCACACTTTTAATTACAAAGCCTCTCATTAAACATCACGATTATATCACAACAATTAATTTTGCACAATCTTTTGACAAAACTGCCTTTATTATAGTATAATAATTATCAATACATTAAAAGCAGGTGTTTTTGCGGCAAGAATTTGCCACGGATGCCAAGTTTTTGAAGTTTTTTTGTTTTTGGTTATTGACAAAACTTCAAACTATCTATATAATGTTATTCGTTATTATGAGGTGAGCTATGTTTACAGCACTTGAAAGTTTATTTAACGGCGGAATTGAAAAAATCAGCCTTAACGGTTTAACGTTCGATTTCAGCGGTGAAGAATATAACGGTGTGTTTCCATTCACAACACCTGTGACGCTTCATGGCGAGATTGTTAACCGTGCCGGAGTTGTTTCAATTTCAGCGGTTGCAAGCTTTGATTTTGAAGGAACTTGTGACAGATGTGCTGCCGCAGTTAAAAAGCATTTTGAAGTGCCGGTGGAGCATGGGCTTGTTTCCGAGCTGAACAACGAGGATAATGATGATTACATTCTTGTTGAAAATATGCAGCTTGATGTTGAACAGCTTACCTTAGAAGACATTTATTTGTTTTTGCCAAGCAAATTCCTTTGCAAGGATGACTGCAAGGGTATCTGCCCCCGGTGCGGAACAAACTTAAATGAAACGTCCTGTGAATGCAAGAAAGAGATTGACCCCAGATTAGAGGCTCTGCTCTCTTTCCTGGACGATTAATTGTAACTGATTATTTTTTATAAGGAGGTGCTGGTTATGGCAGTACCAAAGAGAAGAGTATCAAAGGCAAGAAGAGACAAAAGACGTTCAAACGTGTGGAAGCTTGACGCTCCAACACTTGTAAGATGCAGCAATTGCGGCAAATTCACCGTTCCGCATAAGGTTTGCGGAAGCTGTGGCTATTACAAGGGCAAGCTTGTTGTTGCAATGGACGAAGAATAAGCCTTTGGACTTACTTTTTGAGAGGTAGAGAAGAGCGGTAGGGCTTTCTCTGCCTTTTAAATTTATTATGATGTTAGGAGGGTTGATGATGGCTGTAAAAATAAGCGGTGTTCAAAAAAAATCGCTCGCTTCCAAAAAAGGTATCAAAAGCGGCTATATCCTCAACAGCATCAACTCTCATGAAATTAATGATGTGCTCGATTATCAGTTTTATGCCGAGGAAAGCCGCCTTGAGGTGAGCTTTACCAATGAAAAGGGCAAAACAAAAACAGTTAAGATTCACAAAAAAGAGCATGAGGATCTTGGCCTTGAGTTTGAAACCTATCTCATGGACAAGCAGATGCACTGCAAAAACAAGTGTGTTTTTTGCTTCATTGATCAGCTCCCAAAGGGTATGCGTGATTCGCTTTATTTTAAAGATGACGATTCACGAATGTCGTTCCTTTTCGGTAACTATATCACGCTGACTAATCTCACCGAGCATGATGTTGACCGCATAATTGAAATGCACATCAGCCCTGTTAATGTTTCGGTTCACACGATGAACCCGGAACTTAGGGTTAAAATGATGAAAAACAAGAACTCAGGCGAAAGCCTGAAGTACCTTGAAAAATTCGCTTCGGCAGGCATCAAACTTAATGCACAGCTTGTTTTGTGCCCCGGCTTGAATGACGGCAGAGAACTTGAGTTCAGCCTCAATGAGTTGAGCAAGCTTTATCCTGCCATTCAAAGTGTTGCTGCAGTTCCGGTTGGTTTAACCAAATATAGGGAAAATCTCTGTCAACTGAGCGAATATACCTCCGAGACGGCAAGGCAAGTCATTGAAACAGTTGACAGCTTTGGCGATGAATTTAAAAAGCTGCACGGAACACGGCTTGTCTATTGTGCTGATGAGTTTTATCTCAAGGCAAATATGCGTCTGCCGAATGAGGAATACTATGAGGAATATCCGCAGATTGAAAACGGAGTTGGACTTTGGAAAAGCCTTGAAAGTGAGTTCTATTCGGCGTTGGAAGGTGCAGATGCACCAAAAAAAGAAATCAACATCAGCCTTGCAACAGGAGTTGCGGCTTATCCGCTGATGAAATCGCTTTGTGATGCGGTAAGCAGCAAATTCAGCAATGTTCACGTTAATGTTTATGAAATTGTCAATGATTTCTTCGGTCACAGCATCACTGTTGCGGGCTTGATAACAGGCAAGGATTTGATAAATCAATTGAAAGATAAGCCGCTCGGCGATACGCTTATAATTCCGTCGGTTATGCTAAGAAGCGAGCAGGACATTTTCCTTGATGATGTTTCGCTTGAACAGGCAAGGGATGAATTAGGGGTTCAAATTGTGCCTGTAAGCAATGACGGATTTGAACTTTTGAATATTATATTGGAATAAATAAAAGAAAGGGTGATGAAGATGGCAAGACCGGTTGTTGCCATTGTCGGCAGACCGAACACAGGCAAATCAACGCTTTTTAACAAGCTTGTCGGTCAGCGCCTTTCAATCGTTGATGACACTCCGGGTGTCACAAGGGATAGAATTTACGGCGATTGCGAATGGCTTTCAAAGCATTTTCTTCTGATTGATACAGGCGGCATTGAGCCGTATTCAAATGACATAATTTTAAAGCAGATGCGCCGCCAGGCTCAGCTTGCAATTGACAGTGCATCGGTGATTATCCTTGTCACCGATATACGCTCAGGCGTTGTTGCAACAGACCAGGAGGTTGCAACCATGCTTCAAAAAAGCGGCAAGCCGATTGTACTTTGCGTTAATAAGTGTGACACGGTTGGCGCTGTTCCTCCTGAATTTTATGAATTTTATAACCTTGGATTGGGCGATCCGATTTCTGTTTCCGCTGTTCACGGCCATGGAACAGGCGATTTGCTTGATGCTGTCATTGAGCATCTGCCCGATTGCGGAGAGGATGACGAGGAGGACGGCACGATCAAAGTTGCTGTCATCGGCAAGCCGAACGTTGGCAAATCGTCGCTTGTCAATGCAATTTCAGGCGAGGAGAGAGCCATTGTTTCAAACATCGCAGGCACAACACGTGACGCAACAGACACCTTTGTTTCCAATCAATATGGCGATTTTGTTTTTATTGACACGGCAGGTTTGCGCCGCAAAAGCAGAGTTGATGATCAAATTGAAAAATACAGCATCATCAGGGCGAAAATGGCAGTTGAAAGGGCAAATGTCTGCGTAATTATGATTGACGCCGTTGAGGGCTTCACCGAGCAGGATTCGAAGGTTGCAGGCATTGCGCACGAAATGGGCAAGGCTTGCGTGATTGCGGTCAACAAATGGGATGCACTTGAAAAAGACGGCAAAACCATGGATAGCTATCGCAAAAAGCTGATGAATGATTTTTCGTTCATGTCATATGCGCCGATTATCTTCATTTCTGCAAAAACAGGTCAGCGCCTTGACAGAATGTTTGAACTAATCAAATTCGTTGATGAACAGAACGCAATGAGAATTTCAACGGGTAAGCTCAACGATGTTCTTGCTGCTGCAACAACAAGGGTTCAGCCGCCAACAGATAAGGGTAAGCGCCTTAAAATTTACTATATGACACAGGCATCAACAAGACCGCCGACATTTGTTTGCTTTGTTAATGATGCCAAGCTGTTTCATTATAGCTATCAGCGTTATATTGACAACCAAATCAGAGAAGTTTTCGGTCTTGAGGGTACCCCAACACGTTTTGTAATCAGAGAACGTGAGAACAACAAAAGATAATTAAACAAGGGAACTGCTTTTAACAGGGCAGTTCTCTGCTTTTTATGGTTAATGCTTGGAACCTCTAAAATTACAATTTTGTTATTGATTATTTATGAAAATGTGATATAATATTGTACTTGTAGAACTGTAATTACTTAATGTGTAAATTCTAAGGAGATAGACTTATGATTAAAAGAAGCAAAGACATGGTTTCAACCGTTAAAGTGAACATGAGGGGCGGCGACGGACAGGCAGTTGTGACTGATGTGCTCAACTGTGGTGAATATCAGGGACACGCACGCCTGATTGGTAAAATTCTTCTTGAGCCGGGTTGCTCAATCGGTGCTCATGTTCATGAAAATGAAGAAGAAGTTTTCTATATAATCGAAGGTACTGCAACCTATGACGACAACGGTAAGCAGGAAATTCTGAACGCAGGTGACAGTTGCATTTGCCTTGGCGGTCAGAAGCATTCAATTGCAAACAGAACAGAAAACGAAAACCTTGTTGTTTTTGCAGTAATTCTCACTTATTGATTTTCAGGTGTACTTATGGGAAAAATGATTGTTATTGAGGGTCTTGACGCAAGCGGAAAAGGAACTCAAACAGGGCTGCTCAAGTCACGCCTTGAGGAATGCGGCAAG
>JAMPAE010000053.1 GCA_023667385.1 Ruminococcus sp. | reverse complement strand
GGTCTGACGAAGAAAATGCAGGCTTCACAACCGGCACACCGTGGATTCAGGTCAACGGCAACTATAAGCAAATCAATGTTGCAAAGCAGGAAAAAGATGAAAACTCCGTGCTCAGCTTTTTCAAAAAGATGATTGCTCTCAGGCATGAGCACCCGGCTTTGGTTTACGGCTCATTCAAGCTTGCCAAGGAAAACTTCACTGATGTTCTCACTTATTACAGGACTGATGCTCACGATGGCTCATACTTTGTTGAAATTAACCTCACAAGTAAGCCGACGAAGCGCCCGGTCAACACAACAGGATTCAGGCTCATTGCTTCAAACGTCAAAACAACAGGCAAGGGCGAGCTTTCACCGTTTGAAGCAAACCTTTACAAGGTGAACTAAACAGGAGGATAAAATGGAATATATTACAGGCGAACAATTGCAAAACTATCTTGCAGATCAATTTAAAAAAGTGGAAGATTTGCCCGAGGAGGAGCGTGATGAAGCTTTTATGAATGTTATCCATTCCGAGGCATTTCATGCTTTCGAGGGCATTCTGTCGCAGGCATTCAGTCAGCCGGTTGAAGTTGACCCGGACGAAGTTACCGACGAACTTGTGGGCTACTATTTTAATTTGATAAAATTTTTCTATGAGGGAGAAAAACCAAAGCAGGTTAAGCTAGATAAAGAAAATTGCTGCGTGGTATACATTGACGGAACAGAGCATGAATTTCACGATTATGTTGATGATGTTGACGCAGATCACATCGAAATGTGCATGGCAATTGAAGCAATCAGTTGTGACATTTATCCAGTTGCTGAAATCGAAAAGCGCCTTAATGAGCGCATAGCAAACGAATGGTAATATTTTACGGGAAAGGTTTATGCTAAAGTAAAGCCTTTCCCGCATCTTTTAAATTGATATTTTGCTTTCCGCTGCCATATAAATTATGGTAGGAGGCGATGGAATGAAAAGGTTTTTATGTTCTCTAATGCTTGCCGTGCTGATGTTCAACCTCTGTGCCTGCACAAAAAGCGAGTTTATGCAGCTTAGCGCTTTCATCGAAAATTATAACAGGCACCAGACCGAGCAGCCGCTCGGCTTCACTGATTTGCTTGCAACAACAAACAGTGGGCAGACGTTTTATAACTGTTTTTTTTCGTGCGGCAAAAATTCGGTTGCGCTTCGTATAATCGAGGATGAAAACAAAAAAATTGAGCAATGCCGGGTGATACTGCCAAAGCTTGACGAAAAAGGCAAGCCGCTGACCCTGACGGATGACATGATTTCGCTTTTTTGCAAAACGGCGGCAAACACGCTCGCTGCATTCACGCTTTGTACATCAGAGCAAGCACAAGCTGTCATCAATGAGTTTGCGCTCACAAAGCCTGAAACCTTTTCTGCGCAGGGTGAGCTGACAAAGCAAAGCGGCAGTTTTTATTATGTCTATCTTTCAAATTCGCTTGTCAGTGAGTTCATCATCTATAACAAATGGCTGCATGAAATTGAATCAACCAACAAGCCTGTCAGCAAGGTTGCCTATGCAGACACAACAAAGATACGTGATGAAACAGTTCCGTTGCGGTAACATCAACTTAATTTTGAAAAATAATAAAATACACTCCCACGTTCAGCATCAATCTGAATGTGGGAGTTTTCTGTCATCTTATTTTTTGGCTCTGCGCTGAACCTTCTTTTTGTTGCCATGCTCATCAACAATGTAGGTGTTTTCAAGGTTTGCAACAAGGCTTTCCCTAAATGAAGCAACATATGCTTGGCGCAGAACTTTTTGTTCTGCTTTTTCCGCTTCTGTCAGCCCCTCGGGGGTTTTTGATTTGTGCGCAAGCTCGTTTATTCTGTCAATTTGTTCTTGTGTAACCATTTTTACCTCCGATTAATCCCATTCTTTCCAAACATCAGGCTGATAGCCGATTGTTGCCTTTTTGCCGTTTCTGACAATCGGTGTTTTAAAAAGCTCCTGGTTTTCAAGCAGTTTTTCCTCTTTTGCTTCCTCCGATGCAAGGTACTTGATGAATGAGCTGTCATATTTTTTTGATTTTTCATTCACCAAATCATCAAGCTTGCATTTGAGCGCCGTTTTGATGCTGTTGTATTCGCCTTTGCTCATGCCGAACTTTGCAAGGTCAATGAACTGAAACTTGATGCCACGTTCCTTGAAATATCGCTGAGCTTTTTTTGTGTCAAAGCATTTCGATGTTCCGTAAATCTGAATGTTCATGATGTGTCCTTTCGCCGAATTAAACTTCCTATACTATATCACATTTGATTGATGCAATCAAGTGTTTTCACTTTCCATCTCAAATTGAATCACTTCGTCAGCCGAAAGCATGGGCATAATTTGCTCTCCGTTTTTCCGCCTGAGGTAGTTCTTCGTAATTTTTGCAACAGTACCGGAAAGCGCCAGCAGGGCAATCAGGTTCGGAACTGTCATCAAGCCGTTTAACATATCTGAAATTCCCCAGACAACATTTAGCTTTGAAATTGCTCCGACGAATGCAACTGCAACAAAAATGATTTTGTAAATTCCAACACCTTTTCTGCCGAATAGATATTCAATAGCCTTTGTGCCGTAAAATGACCAACCGATGACAGTTGAAAACGCAAAAAGCACAATTGCAATTGCAAGCACCGTTGCCGCCACGTTTCCAAATTGCTGCGAAAAGGCAAGTGTAATCAGTGATACCCCGTCAACGTTTTCAAGCTTGATGTCAGTGATTTCGCCGTTTTGGTTTGCAATGCCTGTCAGTGCCATGATGTTTGTGTAAGAATAATCCTCACTGCTCTTTAGGTGAACAGCAAACTGCTTTCCGTTTGCCGCAGCAGTATATGCCTTGCCGTCAGAACTTTTTTTAATGATTTCACTTGCTTCAATGTCAGTGAGCATGACTTTTTCGCTTTGTGTGCTGTTGGTTTTGATGCAGACGTACTGAGTTTTAGTTGAAACATTTTCAAGCGCTTTATCAAGCGGCTTTGCTTCAACCTGGGTTGAAAGCAGAACAAACGCCGTCATTGTGCAAACGATGATTGTATCCACAAAAACCTGAAAAATTCCCCACATTCCCTGTTCGGCAGGTTCTTTAACATTTGAACATGAGCCAACTGTGACCGATGCGCCAAGTCCTGCTTCATTTGAGAAAATACCACGGCGAAAGCCCATGGAAATGCATTTTTTGATTGCAATACCGCCTGTTGCACCGAAAACAGCCTTAAGCGAAAATGCATTTGTAAAAATTGAAGCAAAAACGTGTGGCATGAATTTATAGTTAGAAATGAAAATCCACAAGGTTGCGGCAATATAGAAAAGCGCCATGAAGGGAACCAGCTTTTCTGTCACATTGCCGATCCTTTTAACGCCGCCCGAAATGACAGCAAGCGTCACAACCGCAAGCACGGCGGCAGTGATATAAACCGAAACGCCGAACGATGAGTGAATCGAATTTGAAATTGAATTTGCTTGCGTCATGTTGCCGATGCCGAATGATGCACCAATCAAAAACAGTGCATAAATCACCGAAAGCGGCTTTGCAAACTTTTTTAAGTGCTTCTTTTCAGATAGACCGTCTTTGATGTAATACATCGGACCGCCGCACCATTCACCGTCTGCATTCTTCCGGCGGTAATAGATTCCGAGTGTATTTTCAGAATAGCTTGTCATCATGCCGAATAATGCTGATACCCACATCCAGAACACTGCACCCGGACCGCCTGCGGAAATTGCGGTTGCAACTCCTGCAATGTTGCCGGTTCCGATTGTTGCGGCAAGTGCAGTTGAAACTGCTTGAAACTGGCTGATTGTGGTTTTGTCGCCTGCGCTTCTGACATTTTTCCTTTTGAAAATTGCAAAAAGTGTGTTGTCAAGCCAAAGTTTCATTTTTGAAAACTGAAAAAAATTCAGCATAACCGTGAAAAAGATACCTGTTCCGATAAGTATTGCGATTGTTGGTACACCCCAAATAATGGAATTAAGCTTATCAATAATGCCGTTTAACGATTCGAACATTTTTGTCACCTCTCAGTGTTAGGATATGTTAAATCATCAGATTGCATGATGTTTGTCTTGTAAAAAAATTCCTTATGTGCTATAATCAGCCCTGAAAGTACACTTATAAAAGGCGTGGTAAAATGAACACTTGCTATATCATCGGGGCAGGGGAAGCCGATAAAATTGATATAAAAAAAGATGAAACCGATTTCATCATTTGTGCCGACGGCGGTTTTGCATATGCTGAAAAAAATTCAATTGTGCCTGATTTAATGGTTGGCGATTTTGATTCCCTCGGCAGAGTACCAAATGAAAAAAATGTGCTTGTTCATCCTGCGGAAAAGGATGAAACCGATTCACTGCTTGCAATCAACTGCGGTCTTGAGCGTGGCTATAAAAACTTCGTCATGTTCGGAATGCTCGGCGGCAGACTTGATCACACCTATGCCAACATTCAGCACCTTGTTTATCTTTGCGAAAACGGTGCAAGCGGCACACTTATCGGCTGCGGACACAAGGTAACAGCAATCAAAAATTCACGGCTCAGCTTTGACAAAAAAGAGAGCGGGATGATTTCCGTCTTTTCGTTTTTGCCGGAAAGCAAAGGCGTCACGCTTGGCGGATTGAAGTATCTTTTGAATGACTACACAATGAAATCGGCTTTGCCGATTGGCGTCAGCAACGAGTTTTTGGGCAAAGATGCATTCGTCGAGGTTCGTGACGGAGTTCTGATTATCATTTGGGAGAACAAAATTTAACATAAATTTGATTTTCGTGCAAGTATGCGAGGCAGACTGATTGGATTTTTCAGTGTGTACCCGCATTTTTTATTTTACATAAATTTGCACCGAAAATGAAAAACTAAAAACAGATGCTCAATTGTGACAAAAAATTAACATGAAAATTTTTCAAATTGTATTGAGTAAACGCTTCGATTAGGATATAATAATATATCTATAAATATCTGAATCTTTTATTTTTAAGTTTCATCACGCCCTGGTTCGGCTGCAAAGGGAACAACGTGATTTGATATAATTTGCGGCCGGAAAGGCTATGGAATTCAATATGATGCTATTTTCACAGGATATAGGAATTGACCTTGGAACAGCAAACACTCTTGTGTTTGTTAAAAATAAAGGCATTGTCATTCGTGAACCATCGGTTGTTGCAATTAATGTTAATGCAAGGCCGGCAAAGGTGATTGCTGTTGGCACGGAGGCAAGGGAAATGATTGGCAGAACTCCCGGTTCAATCACCGCAATGCGCCCGCTTAAAGACGGTGTAATTGCAGATTTTGACATCACCGCAGAAATGCTTAAAAAGTTCATTCAAAAAGCAATGGGCGGTTCATTCTTTGCAAAAGCGAGGGTTGTCATCTGCATTCCCTCCGGTGTTACTGAAGTTGAAAGAAGAAATGTGCACGATGTTGCAATTGAAGCCGGAGCAAAATATGTCAGCCTTATTGAAGAACCGATGGCTGCTGCAATCGGTGCAGGGCTGCCTGTCAGTGAAGCGCTCGGCAGCATGGTTGTTGACATCGGCGGCGGCACAAGCGAAGTTGCCGTAATTTCACTTGGAGACATTGTGACTTCACGTTCAATCAGGGTTGCAGGCGATACTTTCGATAGTTCAATTTCACAGTATATCAAAAAGAAATATAATCTCCTCATCGGTGACCGTACTGCCGAGGAAATTAAAATCAAAATCGGCTCTGCCATGGAATATGACGGCGAAGGCAAAATGGAGGTTAAAGGCAGAAATCTTGTTGACGGACTTCCGATGAATGTTACAATCACATCAGAAGAAATCAGAGAAGCACTTTCCGATTCCGTTAATCAGATTCTCGATACGATTCGTGCAACGCTTGAAAAAACTCCGCCGGAGCTTTCCGCAGACATCATTGATCAGGGTATTATGCTCACGGGCGGCGGTGCTTTGCTTCGTGGACTTGATAAGCTTATTGCGCAGGAAACAGGAATGCCTGTCAACGTTGCGGACAACCCTCTCGACTGCGTTGTTGACGGAACAGGAATCTATCTTGAATCAGATGTTCTCGGAACAATCGGTAAGAGATTTTGATTTGTTTTAAGCTTACAGCTTTAATATGAATACAAATTCTGAAAGTATAAATTCTCGAAAGGAGCCGACACAATTTGTGTTCGGGTGAAACGATATGCGGCGTTTTTTGAAAAGCATACAGTTTCGTGTGCTTGTGTTTGTTGTGTGCGCAATTCTTGTTGGAACGATAATTGCGGTTGCAACCGAAAATTCTGTTTCTCCTGCGTCAACGGTTGTGGGAACGGTGTTTAGCCCATTGCAGAAGCTGACAGGCAAAATTTCAGCAAAGCTTAATTGGTTTTCATCAAGCTTCGCTTCTGCCGGTGCATATAAAAACGAAAATGACAGATTAAAAGAGCAGATTGCGGAATATGAAAATCAGCTTGTGGATTATGATGAGATAAAGCACAAGATTTCTTCTTATGAAACCATGCTCGGAGTTAAAGATAAAAACCCTGATTTTGAGCTTGAGCCTGCAAATATCATCGGCACGGATGCAGCAGATGCGTTTTCGTCGCTGATTATCGACAAGGGCACTGATGATGAAGTCAAAGTCAACGATCCGGTGGTTTACGGTAACTATCTTGTTGGTGTTGTCAGGAAGGTCAATGAATCTTACAGTGTTGTTGAAACCATTCTCAATCCTGCCGTCAACATCAGCGCAATCGAAAGCAAAACAAGAGAAACTGCTTATGTAACAACCAACACTGCTCAGTCTTCGGCAGGCAAGTGCATTCTTGCAGGGCTTGAAAGGAGCACGTCGGTTTCTCCGGGCGGAATTGTGACAACCTCCGGAATCGGCGGTATCTATCCGAAAGGTCTTATTATCGGCACGGTTTCTCAGGTGTGCCAAAGCGAATATGACATTTCAAGTTATGCGGTCATCAACCCCGGCGCAGATGTGAACGCAATTGAGGACGTTTTTGTGATTACATCATTCAAAGGACAGGGTATTGAAGAAATTGCCCGAGCAAACGATTAAAGAAGGTGAAACGGTGAAATTCAGCAGCAACAGAAGTATTTACATAAAAAGATTGATTTTTGCCGTTTTGTTTGTGATAACTGCGGTGATACAGCACACGAAAGGGCTTGTGCCGGTGATTGGCTCTGCTCATGCAATGCTGCTTATTCCGCTGACCGTCAGTGTTGCAATGTTTGAAAAAAGCATGGCGGCTTTGTTTTTCGGCGCTTTTGCAGGCTTTTTGTGGGATATGTCAAGCGTTTATGCCGATGGCTATTTTGCGCTTTTCCTTGCAGTGACAGGCTTTGCTATTTCAATGCTCATGAGCTTTGTTATGCGCAACAATTTCCCGTGCGCCTGCCTGATGAGTGCCTCAGCTTCGGTACTGTGCAATCTCGGCTATTGGCTGCTGTTCATCGTGCTGAAAGGCTGCGATTCGCCGATGTACCTGCTGGTGCATTATTATCTTCCGTCAGCCGTGTATACAGCGGTATTGATACCGATCTACTACTATTTGATAAAGGGCATTTCTGAATTTGCAATGCCTGAACGTAAGCGAGTTAACTATTAAAACAAAGAACGTTAAAATGAAAGGAGCAGTAATATGAATAGTATAAAAAAAAGAAGCAAAATTGTTGTGCTCATCATTGCTGTTATTTTCATTTTCTTTCTTGCGAATATTTTCAGAATACAGATTTTGGAAAGCGAGGACATGAACGATGCGGCTGTTTCAACCGTTGACGTCAGCGTAAGTCCGCTCAGAGGTGAAATTTTCGATCGCAATGGAAATCCCCTTGTTGTTAACAAGCAGGTCAACGCAATTGTGTTTAACTATAACGTTTTCCCGAAAGGTTCTGAGCCTGAAAAAAGGAATAAGATCATCTTTGAACTTATCAAGCTGTTCGATCGCTATTCAATTGAGTGGAACGATAATCTGCCGATTATTTATAAAAACGGCAAGCTGCAGTTTGACAAGGAAAAAGAGGCTGAAGTGAGCTATCTTAAATCAAAGGCTTTCCTTGATCTTGAACATTACGCAAGTGTGCAAAACTGCTTTGATGCCCTTGTGGAGCGCTATTCTCTTGAAGATTATTCCGTTTCGCAGGCACGTGACATTGCCTCGGTATATTATTCAATGCGCAAAACCGGCTTTAATTCAAGCACACCCTATGTTTTTGCGTCTGACGTATCAGATGACGTTGTTGCCGCCGTTAAAGAAAACAGCAAGCTTTATGTTGGTGCTGATGTTCAGATTCAGGCAACAAGAGAGTATATTGACGGAACAATTGCGCCGCACCTTCTCGGTATCGTCGGACAACTCAGTCCTGATGAATACCAGGAGAAAAAGGATGAGGGGTATTCGATGAACGATGTCATCGGAAAAAGCGGCATTGAATATACCATGGAAGAACAGCTTAAAGGTATTCCCGGATTAAAACGAATCACAACTGATGCATCAGGCAATGTTGAAGAAGAATACATCAAAAACCCGGTTTCAGGTGATAACATTATTCTGACACTTGACAAAGACCTTCAAAAGGTTGCTCAGGATGCACTGAAAAAGCTCATTGTGTCGCAGCATTCAACAAGAGAAGCCGTAACATCCGGCGCAGTTGTTGTGATGGACACACGAAACAATGACATTCTTGCCTGTGCGAGTTATCCGACTTTTGATATTTCAAAATATAACGAGCAATCGGAACAGCTTAATTCAGATCCGACAAAACCGCTTTGGAACAGGGCTCTGAGAAGTACCTACACACCGGGTTCAACAATTAAGCCGGCGGTTGCAATGGCAGGGCTTGAAGAGGGTATTATCAACAGTTCAACCTTGGTTGACTGCCGTGGAAGATACACTTATTATGAGGACTATCAGCCCGGCTGCACAAAAATTCACCGCCATCAGAATGTGGTTAATGCACTTTTCAACAGTTGCAACATCTTCTTTTATGAAACTTCAAGGCTGCTTGGCATTGAAAAACT